>JAADHD010000323.1:0-5884 GCA_013152075.1 Verrucomicrobiota bacterium
ACAATCAAATGTCCGGCCGGACATTTGATTGTCGCACCCCAGGGGAAATAAATTTCGGTTTTTGCGGGAGAAGAGGGGTATGGAGAGGTGTTGCTTGCCTTATTAACACTCCGCTGCGCGGATGGCCTGGATGATCATGCTGACGCTGATACGTCCGCGGTAATCGTTACGGTCAATGGTGTAAGCGATATCCCATGGTGGTGGTGGTAGTTTAAGCTCCGCAGAATTGAAGTAGATCGCATCGTGACTACAACCCTCTTGCACGAACATGAACTTCAAGTGTTTCTCCTTAAGCACACGCGGCTCACCTTTCAGTTGCACACCGCGGGTGAGCAGAATTGGTTGCGGGTTTCCTTTTCCAAAAGGGCGCAGCAACTCGTAGGAGTCGAGCAGAGGGAGATTGATTTCTTCCAGCTTGGCTTCGATGTCGAGATGGATCTTGGGGATGAGCAGTTCTTCGTTATCCTTGCTTCGCTGTTCAACGTAGGCATTCAATTTTTTACGGAAAGCTTGTAGGTTTTCCCGGCGCACGCTGAGTCCGGCAGCCTGGTCATGTCCGCCACCAGCTTCGAGTAGATCGCGGCAATGGTCGATTGCCTTGACCAGGGAAACGCCCTCCACGCTGCGGCCACTTCCTTTACCGATCCCGGCGTCATCATAACCAATAATAAAAGTGGGCAGGTGATGTTTTCTCATCAGACGACTGGCGACGATACCCACGACTCCGGGATGCCAGTCATCTCCTGCCAAGACCAGGGCGAACTCCTTTTCTTCGGCGGGCAGATCTTCCATTTGTTGCTCGGCCTGTTCGCGAGCTTTTTGTTCGAGTGTCTGACGGTCGCGATTGAGATGGTTCAATTTTTCGGCCAGGTTTATGCACTCGTTCTCATCTGTTGACAGGAGTAGATCCAGTGCATCCTGGGCGGTATTAACACGGCCTGCAGCATTCAGTCGCGGTCCGATCTTGAAGCCCACATCGACCGCATCACAGGGAGAGCCCAGTCCGGAAACCTTTTTCAGCGCTTTTAGCCCGGTGTTGGTAGTGCGGTCTAGCTGTTGCAAGCCACGGCGAACAAGAATCCGGTTTTCATCAACTAAAGGCACAATGTCAGCAACGGTTCCCAGAGCGACTAGATCCAGATGTTGACGTAGATCAAAGGTATCCCCAAGAGGCCGGGCTTTCAGCAGTGCATGAGCAACTTTAAAAACCACGCCGGCAGTGCAGAGGTAGTGAAAATCTTTTCCAAGCTTAGGATTAACGATAGCAATACAATCGGCAACACCTTCAATAGCGGGTTCATGATGGTCGAGTACGAGTAAATCGATATTTTTTTCTCGCAGCCAGTCAGCCTCATCACGTGAATTGGTGCCGCAATCAGCGGCGATCACCAGAGCGGGACTTACTCCTTCGATGGCCTTTTTTATGCCGCCAATGGAAAGCCCGTATCCTTCGGATAAACGTTGGGGAAGAAAGGTTCGTGGTTTTAAACCATAGGCAGACAAACACAGATTTAGCAAAGCAGATGAGCTGACGCCATCCACGTCATAATCGCCGTAGATCACTACTCCTTCGTTGTTATCGACAGCTTGTAGCAGTCGGTCAATGGTGGCTTGCATGCCGGGCATATCGAAGGGATCGCTTAAGTCCTGCAAACGAGGATGGAGAAATTCTGCCAGCGATTTTTCATCGCCAAATCCGCGCTGGATCGCCAGTTGAACTGCAAGCGGACTGAGCTCAAACTCGCTTGCCAGCTTTTGCACACGATCAATGTCGGGCACTTCGGCTAAAAGCCATTTGGACTCAGGTATCATATTTCCTGCATCATAGAGGGTCGTCTGGCGATGTAAAGACAAGGCCAGCAAACACTCCACATTTTGAGCAACAGGCTAAATGGTAGCGCCTGAGGCAGCGGCCGATTCATCCGTTTCTTCGTCCTGTGCTTCGATGGCAGAAACTCGGTTCACGGCATTGAGATAGGCGCGCGCGCTGGCCTCGATCACATCAGTGCTGGCGCCCTTACCGGAAATGAGATTGCCATCGCCAAAATCAACCTTCAAGCTGACCTCACCCAGGGAATCTTTGCCGCCGGAAGTGGCGGTGACGTAATACTCGACTAGGTGCCCACGTTTATCCAGAATACGGTCGATGGCCTTCATCGAGGCATCGACGGCGCCGTTGCCGGGGCTTGAATCTTCGAGTGTTTCATCTCCACGTTTCAATTGCACGGTAGCTGTTGGGATGGCGGTCGTGCCGGAACTGACGTGCAGATACTCTAGCGAATAGGCCTCCTTGACCGTGGTCAGAGAATCATCAACCAAAGCAGCCAAATCGTCGTCATAGACGAATTTTTTACGGTCACCAATGGCTTTGAATCGTGCAAAAATGGCATCGATCTCCTCATCCGTCAGGGTGTAGCTCAATGCCTGCAAACGCAATGCCACGGCATGTCGACCACTGTGCTTGGTCAAGGGCAGTTCGGTTTCGCCCCAGCCGATCTCCTTGGGATCCATGATCTCGTAGGTTTCACGCTTTTTGATGATGCCATCCTGGTGAATACCCGCGCCATGAGCGAAGGCGTTCTCGCCGACGATGGCCTTGTTGCGTTGAACCTGCAGGCTACACATGCGGCTGACTAGACGCGAGGTCTTGACGATCTCCGAGGTGTCAATCTCGGTGTGTACATCATTGAAAATATCGGAGCGGGTCTTGAGGGCCATGATGACCTCTTCCAAGGCGGCATTGCCTGCGCGTTCACCGATGCCATTGATGGTGCCTTCGATCTGGCGCGCGCCGGCTTGAACAGCTGCCAACGAATTGGCAACGGCCAGGCCGAGATCGTTGTGACAATGCACTGAGATGACGGCATCATCGATGTTGTTTACGTTATCAAAAAGATAGCGGATCAAATCTCCATAAGTTTGCGGAACAGCGAAGCCAACGGTATCTGGTATGTTGACGGTAGTTGCTCCAGCAGCGATCACCGCTTGAGTGACTTCGGCCAAAAAATCAGGTTCGGTGCGTGAAGCATCTTCAGGTGAAAATTCCACGTCCTTCACGAAGGTTTTCGCGAATTCTACGCTTTCAACAGCCAAACGTAGAATCTCGTGATTGGCTTTTTTCAATTTGTGTTCCGCATGAATCTTTGATGTGGCCAAAAACACATGAATGCGGCCGCGTTCAGCTGCCGGTTTGACGGCTGCCCCAGCTGCTTCGATATCTTTTTTCACACAGCGGGCTAGTCCTGCGATGATTGGCCCTTTCACTTCAGTGGCGATCTGCTTTACCGAGGCAAAATCTCCTTCACTGATCACCGGAAAACCCGCTTCTATCACGTCAACGTTGAGACAGGCGAGTTGTCTGGCGACCTCCATTTTTTCTCGTGGATCCATGGATGCGCCCGGGCATTGTTCGCCATCGCGCAAGGTCGTATCAAATATGGTCAATCTGTCTGACATGATGTTCTAGTGTTTGGGTTCTGATTTCTCGCTGTAAAAATTCGCTGTAAAATAAAAAATTCGATTCTCTGCGTCCGGTGCAGGGAATCGAAAAAAGCGAACAAACTGCGAGGACAACAAAAGATATTAGGCATCAAGCCCTAACCCTAGAAGGAGTAGGTTCAGCAAGTTTGCTGGGATGTGCCGTGTGTGTCTCATCAGATTCGAAGTAATTGCAGATTACCGTATATCAAAAAAATGTCGAGCGGAAAATGTGAAACAGATTTGTAACCTGTTCGCTTCGGATAAAACAGGTTACAAATCTGCTTCAGATTGAATCACTTCATTAAGAACTCAAGCCAGTTGGCTTGTGCTTGCGCTTTATCACCCTGGTAGATCTGGAAATATTTTTCGGCATCGGCTGCTGTAAAGGTGCTTTTCACTTGAGCCTGGAGATTTTTATCGCTGTCCAGCAACCACAGTTTTTGCGGAGCATTCAGGGTGAGGAAAGCGCCGATGTCGCCGTATTTAGTGGCACCCGGCAGGAAGTTTTGATCGAAGGATGAGGAGAGGCTGGCAAATCGAAAGCCATCCGTGATAGCTACCGTGTGATCGATCTCGGAGCCTGCTACGGCGGCCGCTGCGGCGACCCATTGTCCGGCTCCCTCCAGACCAACAAGGTCGACGGATTTCACATCCAGCTTCTCGTAATTTTTCACATACGCTACACAAGTCAGGATGTCGTGAACGCGGCGCGAAAACAACGAGTCGTTGTAACCGTAGTTGTAAACACCTGACATACGCCATTTTTGATCAGGCTTGTCAGTTTTGCCCGGGTATTGAACCCGTGCGTTTTCAGAAGATTTTTCGTCGGGTTTGAGAAATTCACCCTGACGAAACAAGTCGGGACTCATCACGCCTATTCCGGCATCGACAAGTTTTTTGACTCCGGCGCTTAGCTTACCATCGGCCTGGAACATTCCCGATTTTCCTTCAGGGAACACCCAAATCACAATCTTGCCTTTCCAGTTTTCTGGTTGCGCAAAAGCGGCGGGTATTTCTTCACTGTGTTTTTTGTTTTGGATCACTCCAGTCAATTCCATGTAACCGGATTTTTCTTTTTTGTCGCTTAGATCAAAATTCACATCTTCAGCCAGGGGCAATTTTCGCCCGATCATGATGTCCACAGCGCCACCGATCACCTCTCTTGCTTTGGCGAGATCAGCTTTATTTTTCGGAGACAGAAGGGGAGTGATTTGTTTGGTCGAATCTTCAGTGAACCATTTGCACACCGCACGTTCATGGTCATCGCCCACTTGTTTTGGCGCAGGGTGATTTTCATCCCATACGCTGAGGTCGGGTTTCAATAACACGGTGAAATCGCGTTCCAGCACGGGAGTTTTCAAACCGAGCTGGAAGTGTTTGTTCACAAAATTATACATCTGGGTTCGGGACAAGTGATTGTAATTATGCTTGAACCAAGTGTTAAGGTGAGCTTCGAATTTTCCTTTGGCTCCGGCGAGTTCATACAGTTTCATCAAGTCGGGCACGCCTTTTTCTTTCAGGTCGATGGTCCAGTCATCGGCAGCGGTTATCGCCAACGGACGTGGCGCAACGGCGGCAGCAATGTCGATGTTGCCTTGTCCGATACGCAGATAGAATCCGTTTTCACCGGTGCACCCGCCTTGCATGGCGGTGGACACCATCACGGCGGGGAAAGCAGCACCGACACGTTCATCAATGGCCGAGATCATCATGGTTTGCGTCGCGCCTCCACTGGCTCCGGTGACCAGGATACGCTTGGCATCGATCTGCTCCTGATCGAGCAGGAAATCCAGTGCTCGCACGCTATTCCAGGTTTGCAGTCCGAAGTTGGTTTGCAGTCTTGCTTCGGCCTGTGGGCTGACAAGACCCCATTTACCAGGTTCAGGATTGTTCATATGGTCACGCGGACCGCGTCGATGTTCGAGGAACTGATTCGAATCGGAATTGCCGAGCATGTCGTACTGGAACACCACCAAACCCATGCGGGCTAGTTGCACACAGCGCGCCTGATAATGATTTTGCGCAGCACTGTCGAATCGTTCGGCGCCGATGGCGATCAATTGCTTGCGCTTCTTTTCGTCGAGATCATAGAAGCGTGCGTCTTTCCAGTGTCCGTGCGGACACAGCGCGCCGGGACGTTTGCCGTCCTTGACACCGTTTTTCAGGGAGTCGCCGGCGGGGCGGTAAAGGTTGCCGGTGACGAAGTGTCCGGGCAAGGATTCAAAATAAACTTTCTCCACCGTGTAGTCGCCCATGTCTTTCTTTCCGTGAATCACAGCGTTCAGCGGCGTTTTTTCGGGCATTGGCCAGAGCCCTGCGGAGACCTTGATTCTACGTTTGATCTGTTTCTGGCGCTCTGCCCATTCCCCCGTCGAGCTCATCTGCGTAAAGGGAAAATAATCAT
>JAADHD010000323.1:5927-8661 GCA_013152075.1 Verrucomicrobiota bacterium
GGCAAGGCGCGCGGCGCGTCGGCGATGACGAGGGTGGGGCACAGTAAGGAGAAAGCGGCGAGTAGGGTTGCGATGCGTACGCTGGCAGGGAGAGCTGGAAGTAGTAGCATGATATCAGTATTGAGGGTTTTTAGAGACTCGAAATGACACCCCGTTTCTTAGTTATTGCAAATACAGAAAAATTATGGTTTTCTTAAACATGTCTGCATCTCAACCTTCGGTCAAAATAGCTCGACGGATTTTCTGGGCACAACTGCTGGTATGTTTGGTTCCTAGTTGTAGCAGCGTTAGCGGTGGCACACCTCGCAAGGCGAAAGGCTGGCAAGCATCTCTGGGTTCGGTGCCGAATTCGAAAATCACTCCCCGGCAGCTGACGAAGTCGATTAACGTGCGACGCAGCTACATTCCCCGTGGGCGCTACGGACGACGCAAGTATCGTCCGATGAAGCCCACCTACATTACTATTCATAGCACCCAGAACTACACCGGTGATGCCTGGGCTCACGCTAAGGCCTTACGGCGCGGGGCGCTTCGTGGAGGAACGATTGGATATCTTTGCTGGCATTTTACCGTGCAGGAGGATGTGGCGGTGCAACATATTCCAACCAGTGAGCGAGGAGAGCACGCTGACTTTGATGGTCCGGGTAATCGTAAGTCCATCGCCATAGAAATGTGCGAACATCGTGGCAACAGCCAAGCGCGGACCTTGGATCGCACGGCGAAATTGACGGCGTCATTGATGTATCATCACAAGATTCCACTTTCGCATGTGGTGCCTCATTATCACTGGCCAAGGAAAGGGTATTCAACTCCGCACAAAAACTGTCCGCATTATTTGTTGGAGAATGGTCGCCCGGGAGCTACCTGGGCCTGGTTCAGGCACCGGATTGGGCAACACTACAAACGTATCGCGGTGTAGTGGGTTTATGCATGCATTCATGTTATCTCGTAGAACGGATTGGTAATCCGTTGATGCGATTGCCCAGGAAACTCACGGATTACCAATTCATTCTACTATTGTATTATAGCTTTGTCTTGTGATCGGATAAGCGTTCGATCAGTTGAGTGACAATTTCTGACACCTCGGGCTGGATGTTTATGGTGATGACTCGCTCGCTTTCCGAGGGTATTTCAAGCGTATCAAATTGACTACGCAGTAAATCGGGAGGCATATATTCGTGATCGCGTTGTTGGATCCGGCCCATGATCAGATCGAAACTTCCTTCGAGGTAAACGAACGAGGTGCGGTCTTGTCCGGCTCGCAGGATGTCCCGGTAAGATCGTTTCAAAGCTGAACAGGCAACGACCACAGGTCGTTTTTCGCTTGCGAGGACATTCTGACGAATGAGCTCAAACCAAGGATAACGATCTTCATCGTCCAGCGCTACGCCGGCGCTCATCTTTTCTTTGTTCGCCGGTGGATGCAGATCGTCTCCGTCGATGAACGTGCCGCCTAGTTTATCCGCCAGCGCAGTGCCGATCACGCTTTTTCCGCAACCGGATACTCCCATCAAGTAAACTGGATCCCAAGGGCTCGCCATCAGATAATAGCTTCAGGCAATTCTCTTTTCACTTCGTCCACACGGTATCCAAAACCGCTGCCACTCAAGGTGGAGAGGTCAAGCACACCGTTTCTGCGCTGGTAAAGTCCGGGGTGCACCTCGGCATCGGGCAGGGAGGCGTCGGGATAAAACTGCATGCCATTGCACTCCACACCCATGATGGTTCCGGCGTGGGCGGCAAGCAGAACATGCGGAACCTGAGCGAGCATCGGGTTGGTCAGATCCTGAACCATCAGCGTCATGCCATGGGCTTTGGCCCAACAGAGACTTAACAGTGCGCCGGTTTGGGTCTTGCAGGTTTTCAGCGCAACGCCGGTCCAGCCGAGTTCGCGGCCGAGACGGACAAAGTGCCAGTCGTGGGCGCTTTCATCCATGAAGAGAGGTTGTCTGGCGCTAACGCTGTGAACATCGATACGGTTGGCTTCCATGTCGTAGGGGAAGGGCTGCTCGACATAGAGAATGCGTTGATAAACCGCTGCTGAACTGTCACGCAACTCATCGAGAATGCCATTCACATAATCGGGATCGGTCACCGTGCAGTTGAAGTCAGTGGTGAGCCAATCGACGTTTTCTTCAACGGCGATTTCGCCAATTTTGAGCAGACGTTGGTAGTCCCAGTCACGATCGTTGCCGCGCAGTTTGATTTTCAGGCAGTTTAGTCCGTCTCGTTTAATCCAATTACGTAGTAAAACCGGGTATCCGTCATCGGGTTCTTCGCCGGTCAGTTCACTTTCATCGATGGGATCAAGGCCACCGACCAGATGCCAGACGGGCAATTGCTTGGGCGGATCTTTAACAAAAAAGTCAGCGGGATAGAGCCCTTTAAAACTCACGTCACTGCCCTCGGCCGCTTCCAGATAATGGGAAAGATCGTGCGGCATCCAGTCGGCGTTGTAAGTCTCGTAAACCGGAACCCCGTGCAGATTGCCGAAGGCATCGTGGGTGGCGATGTCAAAAAGCGAAAAGCAAATCAGGGCGGCCAAATGAGGCAAAGCTTCTTCTTCAGATTTGCCGGCGTTGAATTCGTTACGCAGGTCCTCCAGACGTTCGTTGATAAAAGCGTGGCCGATATCGAAAGCGTGCCCACTGGTCTCAACTTTCGCAAAATCTCGACCGGCGAGTTCGGTGAAATTTTTCATATCCGTGTGACGAATTTCATAATCCACAGGAGC
>JAADHD010000081.1 GCA_013152075.1 Verrucomicrobiota bacterium
GAGCCGAAGAGCGCGGGTTTCTGCAACGGAGCGACCAAAGGACCGAGTCTGGAGAATCAGAAGTGAGCCTTGTGCCTCCCGTGTTCGATGACAGCCTGGAAATCCCTGTTACCGGGGGAGGCGAGCAAGCTTCGGAATTTCACACTGAGACCTTGAGTGCGGAGGTGCCGTTTTTTGAATTGCCGCAAGGACCGCTGAGGCTCAGACTGGACGCCTTTGCGATCTGGGCGATGAATTTGGCTCAAGCTTCCCGGATAGTGATTGTTGATGGTCAGGGGTATCCGCTTTTGCATAAGGATTTGGAGGAAGGGGAGAGCGAAGGGGATTCGGAGATGGTGGACTCGGCGATGCGATTGATCAGTGTCCTTGAGCAGGTGCAGGCCCGCACGGATTTTGCGCGTGATGGCGCGATGAACCTTCCGCTGGAAGAGGGGGGCTGGTTGGGAGTGCTACGTTGTGAAAGTGCAGGTGGCCGATTGTGTATAGCGGTAGTGACTCCGGTGCCTTTGGGAATTGTAAATTCGGCGGCGATGAAAGCCGAGCTGGCGCGCACGATGGAAGCGGGAAATGTTTGATCGTGCGCTTGTTATACTTTCCGCAACTGCCTAGTTAGGCTTATTTGCAGGCAGATTAGCCCGAAAAAAGCGAAGCCACCCATAGCGAGTGCATTCAATTTGAGAGTGTCGAAGGTGTAGGCCTCTTCAGTTTCATTGGCGGGAAAGTACAGGCGCTTGGTTGATCCAAAGAAAACATTAGGTGGGGCGTCTCGCCGGTAATCGAGTTTTTCCACCTCTGCTCGATTGAATAAGTCGAGGACTTTTTCATTGAGGTAAATATCTTCAGCTGATACCCGTTCTGTGTCTTGGGTTAGTTCAGGGTCGGGGGAATAGTCCTCAGCATCGAAGGTTCCATTTTTAAGTGCAGCTCTAATTTCTTTCAGCTTGGCGTGAACTTCGTTTGCTGTAGGGGCGGATAAACCATATACCGTTGCGAGTGCTTGTTTGGCATCATCAAGCTGGGTTTCTTCCTCAGGAGTCAGTTCTTCTCTATCCATGAAAAATTTAAGCCGGGCTTCGATATCATTTATGAGAGCACTGGCAGGATTGCGTTCCGCGTGACCAATGATCACCGCTTCGTACGACCAGCGAAGGGGCATGATGTTACAAATAGTGGGAACTTGCAGGTTACTTGAGGGGGGCTCTTTCGTTTCCTGCCGCTCCGGCCCCAACCATGTGCCGATGCTACGGAATAAATCCAAGCCGCTGTTCATCTCTTCGTATTTGATCAAGGCTCCCCCGAGAATGATGTTGGGGATCAAGATCAGGGGAATGATATTGATGGCGGTTTTTGATGATTTGACGATGCTGGAGATAAAAAGTCCGACAGTAATACCTACGAAAGAAGTTGAGAACATCCAGAAGAGATTGTGCCAGAACATGTCGCGTATTCCGAGAATGGCATTTCCGATCAGCAGATAAATCACGCATTGCAAGAGCGAGAAAAACCCTAATGAAGCGATTTTACTAAAGATGTAGGTTGAAACCCGAATGCCATGATTCCGTTCTCGCTCCAACAGGATGCGATCTCGGATCACCTCTTCGGCGCTGTTGGTTAAGCCGAGAAAGAGGCCGATTACCAAGGTCAAAAAGAGGTAGGTAGGAATGTGAAAGGCGGACGCAAAATTGTAGTTACCTTCCTCAGAATAGCGTAACACGGTAGCAACGAGTAAAGCGAGCGCCGGGGCTTCGAGCAGGGTGGTGGCAAGATTGGCCCTGTTTCGAAGTTTGCTCAGGAAGGCGCGTTTGAACTGGTTGGCGAGATGTACCCATTCCTCTTTAAAATTGCGTTTTGGTCGTTTGGGCGGAGTGAGTGCGTGAGAGGCGGCCGAAGCATCGGGTTCGATTTGCCTGAGGTGGACTTCCTCTAACAGTCGATAGGTCTGAAAGCGGTCACGCCAGAAGCTGGGGTTGAATCGTCGTGCAGGTGCGAGTTGCCCTCGGTCATTTGGCTCGTATATGACGTCACCGCTCAAGTCTCGTAAAGGAGTTTCCAAAATGTCAAAGATGAAGTCCGGAGTCAGCGGCACCTGTCGAGCTTGCTGCTGCTGGTTCTGATCGGAAGGGATGTTTTCCGTCGGGTGCAACGAGGCGATGCTGGGTTCATGTTCTAAAATAGCATTGGGAGCAACGCCCTCCTGATCACGCGCTTCGGCGAAATAGGTCAGCATTTGGGCGGGAGTGCCGAAGAACGCCAGGTTGCCGCCATTGTCCAGCAGCAGCGCTTTGTTGAACATATGAAACAGGCGGCTACTCGGTTGGTGGATGCTCACCAGGGTGATTTTGTTATGCGTTAGCCCGCGGATGATCTCCAGTACATGCTCCGAATCTTTGGATGATAACCCGGAGGTCGGTTCATCGAAGAGGTAGACGTCTGAGAGTCCGATCATGTCCAGACCTGCGTTGAGCCGTTTACGTTGCCCTCCGCTGAGGTGTTTGGTAGTGGCGTCGCCGGCAACCCGGTGGCGCATTTCACTGAGGCCGAGTTCGACAATTTTTGCATCAGCCCGGCGTCGACGTTCGGCACGGGTGAAGTAGGGAGCGCGGATGGCGGCGGCGGTGTCCAGGTTTTCTTCGACTGTGAGCAAAGGGTCGAGGGCCTCCTCATGAGGGATGTAGGAAATGTAATAGGTGAGATCGGAATGGTGCTCGTAGAGGTCCACGCTGTTGAGCAGGATTTTTCCACGATTAGGTTTTAATTGCCCGGCGAGTGTTTTCAGCAGGGAGCTTTTCCCGCACCCGCTGGGCCCCATCACGCAAATCATTTCACCTCGTTGAACGGCGAAGCTGATATTGTCCAGCGCTGTGGTTCTCTTGTCGTAATTGTGGGACAGGTCACGGACTTGAAGAGTGCTGATGATGTTGCGTTCTTCCTCGATGATGCCGTCACTGAAGTGGCAACGTAGGTATTGACCTTCGCCGATGGCGATGGTGTCCCCGTCGCGCAAATAGGCGGATCCGCGCACAATGGCATCGCCGATCATAATGGGGCGATCGGCTGCCAGGATTTCAAGTTCTCCGGATTTTGCAGAATAGTCGCATCGTATGCGCAATAGCAATTCGCCGGTGGATCCCGGCGATAGCAGGATGTCGCCTTCGTGCAACATGTTCGGGTTGTTGGAGACCAGGTATTCGGAACGATTGGGTAGCAAATCAAATCGTCCACCGAGTTCGCGGGCTCTGCGCCTTAGGTCTGAAATGGCGATTTCAGTCAGGTCGTCGAAGAAAATTTTATCATTCAGGTTCACCTCCATTGTGATGCCTTCGTTGAGGCGGACAGTGTTGATCGAGGCGTCCATGTCACGCAGGACCTTGACTTCGATATCCAGCCCGAATTTGATTTCCAGATAGCTGAGTTTGGAACGGGATTTCTCGATGAAGTGAGCTTTGTTGTTGTGATCAATCGAGAGAAAGAGCTGGGTCGACGAAACGTTTTTCTTGGCGTTGAGGTAAAAAACAATGTCGTGAAAATCGAGCACTACTTCAGCTAATAGAATCGCCTGGCCTTCATAAACTCGGCAAAATTCTCCCGGGCGAATGTATCGCCCCCTTACGATCACCGGGTCTCTGCCGATGTTTTTTAACAGTATCAATTCCTGGAAGCGGAAAGCTGCCAGAGAGCAACTGTCTGACATGGAAGGCAACACCACATCGGCGGGTTTTCTGCGGCCGATGATGAGTGTTTCCAGGGGTTGAGTGGAATCATCAGAGTCGTCAGGGATTTGCGCGTAGGGGTCGCTGGTGTTTAGTTGATAGACCAGAGCGATTGCTTCGGAGGCGACCCCGAGCGTGGTCATGAACTGGTAGAAGCTGATTAGATGTTCTTTTTGCAGATCGGCTCGGGAGATCAGCACGTAAAGCTGCACTCCGAGCAGGATTTTATCTTCAAAATGAAGGCGCTCGGCAATATGCTCGGCGATTTCGTCGAGATTCTGCCACTCGTGCAGCGCTCCGGCATACAGTTCACGCAATTCAGAATAAACGGTTTCAGGATAGTCGTAGCGCAAAAAACCAAGTGTCGAATCGATGTCGGCCTCGTCCACGCGACCATCCATTTTGCTGAAGCCGGCGAAAACTTGAATAAGAACCGGCAACATGCTCTCCTCCGTTCGTGAAACTTTGCGGCGCAACAAACGGCGAACAATCCGGCGCCAGAGGGACTGGCGGCGGTGCCCATAAATGGGGCGTGGTGATGATGAAGGCCGTGGGGCGGAGTCCTGCAGCGGTATAGTCGTAGGCTCTGGCGGAGTGGGTTGTTGCATTGATGTTGGTGAACCAATTCCGTGATCAAATTTCGCGCCTACAATGTGGCTTCCTTCGAATTGTCATTATAGCACATCAAACGCACAATTATACAGTGCTTTGCTCATTCTCGCGATGAGAATGAGCAAAGGCTTTCGGATATTTTTGAATATCAGGCGCTAGCCCTTAGCTTCCGCTGATTGCGTCGAGTTCGGCCTGCAACAGTTGCGCAGGCTTACTGCGTAAATCTTCTGCGGCGATTTCGCCTGAGTCGACTTTTTTCAACAGGGCCCGTTGGGCGGCGTAGTCCAGATTTTCAATTCCCGCTTTGCTTTGCAGCATGCGCCAGGCTTTCCGGCGTTCTACAGCGAAGAGTACCATCTGGCGTGAGACGCTGTAATAACGGAATTTGCCATCCACTTCAGCTTTGAAATACACGCCGAAATCAGGCACATAGCTACGGTGATTGATATCGAAAATCCGACGATTGACAATGTCATCCTGAGATATGCTGACCAGTATGTCGTCCATGTGGATGAACTCCGGCACTTCTTCCTCTTTGATCAGCTTCAAATGTTTCCTAAAGCGTGCTTCTGTAATCGCCCAGTGAGCAACCGTGTAGTTGTATTTGGTCTTGTCACTGTAGCTGGCTTCCCACCAATCTCGCTTGATGCTTGGGTTGCCCTTGAGGTCGAAACATTCCTGGGAAAGTTCGCCTGCCTGTGGATCGAAGACAAATTCCGGCATGCCGCGGCAATCGCGAACCAGTTTTGCCTGCTCGGCTGACATGTTGTCACCTACGCCATGTTCAGGCTGGCAGGTGGTGTAACATTGGAAAAACGAGGTGCCGCGGTATTCGAGCCCGTCGAGCATGGACTTGTAAAGTCGCGCAGAGTTCGCCATCGAAACCTGGGCGATGAAAGGCGATCCGTGTCCCGAGGTGAAGATTTCAGCGACGTTCTTTTTCTCAATGAGCTTGCCCTGAGACTGACGCCCGAACTGGTTCATGTCGTAACCTCCGAGCATAGTCGATGAATCAGAATTTTGTCCGCCGGTGTTGGAGTAAACCTGGGTGTCCAGCATGATACCGTTCACGTTCGGACGGTTCTGAAGAATCACTTTAGAGAGGTTTTGGAAACCAATGTCGCCAAGCGCTCCGTCTCCACCGACGATCCATACTTTCGGCAATTCACGGATTTCCTGTTCGGTCATCAACGTGTCGTTCAAGCGAGTTAGATCCCAGTGGGTTTGTTCGGTGAATACGTCGCCAGTCTCTGGCGCTTCGAGCAAGGAGTTACACAATCTTTCAGGCGCCACTGAACGGCGTGCATGCTGGAGGATAAGAGATTCTCCCAGCAACCATGAAACGGTTGAACCGTCCTGGAAAAGAGAATTCATCCACGGGTAAGGGTGTGGATTGGAAGGAGGTGTTGAGCCGTAAACGGTATTACAACCAGTGCTCGCTCCCATGGCCATGACAGACATACCGTTGGCAGCCTGACCGTCATTGGACTGAAGGCTTTTGTGGTTGTAGGCATCCTGATTCATCACAGCGCAGAGGCCATCGATCACGTCNNNCGCTGATTTCTCCGTGGGCATCAATGCGTTGGTTGGTGTCCTCAGTGTTCTCGCCTCCCAGTCCCATGATTAGCTGAGCGAAAGTCCGCCTGTAACGATCGTGCTGTTCGGGATCCAAAGTTTTCAAAGCTTCGAGCTTGGCGATGCCTTCGTTTTGAAGTCTGGCGGCTTTTTCGTAAAGGCGATCCGCTTTTTTATGATAAAGCGGTCTCATGTAGGCCTCGGTCACTGATGCTAGAGCACGCAAAATGCTTTTTTCTCCGCAACCGGCACAAGCGCCATCACCGGATAGTAGAGCTTCGTAATTGCTGCGCACCATCAGGTGATTTCTCAATGCTCCGGCACGGGATTCATGGGGTGACTCATTGTCGTAAAGGCCAAGGTATTTCTGTGGCGTTTCCGGCAACAGTCGAGAGAAAATCTGCGAGGTCATCATGTCCTGGTTCAGAGATTCGGTGTCGGGAGCCATCACCAGAGCATTGTGGTCTCCGCATTCGGTCACACATTCTCCGCAGCCTTTGCAAAGGTCGGAGACAAAAATGGAGAACAGGCCACCTTCGCCCGCATTTTTCTTTTCGATGTTTTTGAAAATGGCAGGCACCTTGGCGTAGGCCAGAGGCAGCTTGTCAATGATCGCCAGAAATTCGCTTTTGCTGTCGGCTGCAACTTCGCCATTCAGCCCTTCGATTTCCTTGCGGATAATTTCCTTGAAGGGGACGCCGCCTTTTTCTGCGACCACGGAGTTCATTGCTACGCGGGCGCGTTCTTCGACGCCGGGCAGTTCGGCGATCAGCTTTTTGCGTTCATCGGTGTTGCTCACGTAGTTGTTAGCTGCGGTCGTGAGAACGGTGTTGATGTCCTGTGATGTATTCGGCAGGGCGGTGTCGGGACAGGCAGTTATACACTCCATGCACTGGGTGCAGTTTTCAGCAATGAAGATCGGCGTTTCACGGCGGGCGACATACTTGGAAGAAGTTGCTCCTGTTCCAGCGGCCATGACACCCATTGCGGCAAGCGGACCTGCCGGCTGATGGTAGGCCAGGCCATTGCGGTATTCTGAATCAAATTTGGCCATCGTTTTGACCGGATCCTTTTTAGGCTGACCCTCAGGCGTTGAAATGGTGTGAATACTGGAAACGGTGCATCCGGCAGTGGGCAGAAGTTCCAGCTCGCCAATTGGGCTGAGCGGTGCCAGACGCATGCTCGAGGTGTCTGCATCTTCGATTTCACCGTATTTGATTTCCCGCACTCGGGAGAACCCTTCACCGTCATGTTGGAATCAACAACGGCGTCGCCGAAGCGGCCGAATTTTTTCTGATACTGGGCACGTACGGTTTCCTGGAATTGATCTTCGCTGATGGTGTATTCGCCAAGGAAGGGTGAGACTTTAAAGAAAGCGCCGAGGAAAGAATTGCCCTGCATTCTCATCTGCAAGTCAGCTCGTTCGGTCGCTTTTTTGGCGATGTCGAATCCTGGGAGAATGAAGATGCGGATGTTGTTTTCTTTAACGAATTCCCGGTATTGTTTCGGAATACGCTGCCAGGCGGTTTCGGGATCGTCACTCGATTCCCAGACCAAGCTTCCGCCTTTGTTGATGCCCGCCAGCGGGTTGGTGTGAGTGAAGGCCTTGGGGTCGCAACAGAGAACGACGTCCACATGATTGAGCTCGCAGTTGACCCTGATTCGCTGTGGAGCCACGGTCAGATAATAGTTGGTGGGTGAGCCTTTTTTCTCCGACCCGTATTTCGGGTTGGCCATGATATTGAGCTTTTCGATCAAAGTTCCCGACTCATCATATTCAGGGTCGCGATGTGAAATGAGCTCGCCAAATTCTCCGATGATCTCGCCGAGGTTTTTACCCGTGGTGATCATTCCCCAGCCGCCGATCGAATGGAAACGCACGGCAATCGCGCCTTGCGGAAGC
>JAADHD010000079.1 GCA_013152075.1 Verrucomicrobiota bacterium
TTACAGTGAGAAAGTTTCCTCGTTCTTATTTGGGATCATTCAGGATTTCTAGGAACCAAACGACTCGACACTACGGAGAGTCTCACTATTGGAGCTGATAAGCTTATGAACCTCCTGATTCTCGAATCAAAGAAAAAAAAGACTGGGCCATAATCCGATACCCCTCTTCATTCGGATGAGCTAGATCACTTTTCAATGATGATGACGACAATACTTTGCCAATTGTCTTCGCGTCGAAGGGCAAGTCATACTCATCTGCCAACTCTCCATACAAAGCCGGAGTCCTGAGCAACAGCCCGGGCTCCGGAACACCCACCATGATAATTTCGGCATTGGCATTTTTTATCAACCGAATCATCTCCACGAGATTCGCTTTCAGTTTCTTTTTGGATTGTTTTTGCAACATATCATTCCCTCCCAAACAGAGAATGACGAGATCCGGCTGATTTTTTTCCAATACAACCGGAAGCCTGCGAAGTCCTTCGGAGGTAGTTTCCCCCGAAATGCCGGCATTGATCACACGGCACTCAAGCAACTCTGCCAACACGGACGGATAGCTTTCATCTCTCTCCACCCCAAAGCCAAAAGTCAGGCTGTCGCCAAATGCGACAACTGTAGAATCTCCTGTAAGCCCCTCAATCTTTGGTTGTCCCCCACACGCGCTGAACAAAGCAACGATAAGCAAAAGGCTGGAAATGGTGCGATTCCTCATCTTCATCCATCAACAGTTTAGCAAACGTGACGACCGGCGGTCAATGCAAAGGCGCAAATTTCGCATAGCTTTTCTCAATATTCGCATAGCTCAAAACCCAAGAAGAAACCTATCTTATCAGTATGCCACTCACTTTGTAATCTGAGTGGTGAACATCGTAAGTTCATTGGCGTTCAAGATGAACTCGCGAATCTATACCTCAAACACAAACAAGGAAGAAAGGAAAGCAAGGTAATGAATAAATCTGCAAATAAATTGGACGGACAGAGTCGACGCACGTTCATGATGAACACGGCTAAGAGCGCATTAGGCGTGAGTATGGTGCCTATACTGGGAAACGATCGAGTCTATGGCGCCAAGGGAGGCGGCGGAAAAGCCGAACACTGCATCTTTCTCTATATGAGCGGGGGCATGACTCATCTGGATACTTTTGACCCAAAACCCGGAGCGGAAACCCAGGGCAAAACTGGGACAGCCAAAACACCCGTGCCCGGCATAGTGCTTTCTGAATTTTTGCCAAAACTGGCCGAACGCTTTAAAGACATCGCACTGGTTCGATCCATGCAGTTGTTAACCGCCGATCACCGAGGAGCCAGCTACCGCTTGCACACCGCCTACGCTCGAAAAGCAACCATCATCCACCCAACAACCGGGCCGTGGGCGCAACGCCTGCTTGGCAAAAAACATGACACTCTGCCGGACAGTGTAGTGATAGCATCCGGCGGCAACCATTCTGGCTCTGGTTTCATGGGGCCACTGTTAAGCCCGCTGCCAATCGGAGACCCGGAAAAAGGCATTCAGAATGTGAAAGCCACTGTTGATGACAGAGCTTTCACAAAAAGAATGAAGATGGTCGATACTTTCGATGAGACTTTTCGAAATAAATTCAAAACTGATGAAGTCAGGGCCTACTCAGACTTTTACGATGAGACCCTCAAGCTAATGAAAAGCAAGGATCTGGAAGTCTTCGATCTCAGCAAAGAGAAACAGGAAAAACGTGACAAGTATGGAGCCAACAAATTGGGCCAGGGTTGCCTACTGGCAAAACGGCTGGTAGCCAGCGGCGTAAGACATGTCGAAGTGACCTACGGCGGTTGGGACATGCACAACGACTTGTGGAATGTGATCCCCGAACGCGCAGGTATCATGGATAATGCCGTATCTGCATTGATCGATGATTTGAAGGCCGAAGGATTATTTGAAAAAACCCTGATCGTCTTAGCATCAGAATTTGGCAGAACTCCGCGAATCAACGCTAACGGCGGACGAGATCACCACTCAGCGGTGTTCTCAACCATGTGGGCCGGCGGAGGTATCGTCGGAGGTCAAGTATATGGGGAATCTGATGACAAAGGGATCGCTCCGAAAGAGGGCGTTGTGAACGCCAAGGATCACAACGCTACCATCGCTCATGCGATGGGCATGCCTTTGGACAAAGTCATCTACGCCCCTTCAGGCCGCCCCTTCATGGTAGCAGGCCACAAGCTGGACACCAAAACCAACGAAATGGTGCCCGAAAAGCAACCCATCATGCAACTTTTTTCCTAACCACCTAAGCCTTTTCAGCCCCGTCCAGATGGCGCGCCCTCTTTTTGAAGGTGGTAGGCATCTGGGCGAAGCGGCTGGGCACATGAAGGCCCAGATCCAATGATTTGAGAGCACGTATCGCTCTGACCAGCTTGGTTTCATTTGGAAGCCCCCTCCAGCAGAATTCGCATAGAACTAGCCCTCAATAACTAGGGCTTAAAAACCGTAAAGGTTTTTTCTGCCAATACGCTGTCGCCACTCTTCACCCTGAAAATCCAATCTCCCGGCACCAATTCCCAATCTTTTTCGAAAACATAAACGATAAAATTATTATCTCCAATTTCTGCCGGATAGTGGAACCTATCCTCATTAGTCCTTTGTCTGGAGACAGGGTCGAATAGATCAGGATGAGTAATTTCCAGAACTAATTCCCTCATAGCTCCTTTTGGCGATCCTTTGACAGAAAACTTATAACCAAAAACAACACCTATTGCGGCCGGTATTCTATCCGTCTGTGAAATCAATCTTGTTTCTTCAGAATTTAACACGGCCTCATCAGCCCCCTCTGCTAGTTCATTGCTTCTGTCATCCTGATTTGAAAAAATTCCAAATTCATTAAATTCCACACTATCCACACGAACAGCCTCATCGAGATATTCCAACACTCTGAATTTACCGTTTTTCAACATACGATACCTAAGAGTAATTTCTTTCCCCTTAAGAAGATATTCCTTTTCAGTTGGAACAATCAGCATTCTCAACCCTTCCCCCCAATGAACATTCACTCGATAGTGAGCTAAAATTAATGTCGACACCAAGCCCAGGTCGGAAGCATGGCGAGAGCGTCGTCGATTAACCCTTCTATACTCAGTGCGCTTTTCCACATATGATTTTGAAACGATTTCAAAAGTTTCAATCTGACTCGGATTGGTGTGATTATAAAACACAATTCCAATGAAATACAAAACAGCTGCTCCAAAAACCACGCCTCCAAGCAATTCATGTTTACTAAAATTGTATTGCATATATAGCTTCGGATCGCTCATGTGACACAATAAAAACGGGCAACTCCTAGGCTAGGCTTGGCCTTTTACGCTCATTCCAAGCACGCCCGCAGGTATTACAAGTAAATTGACTCTTCGCAACAGGCAAAGGGCAACTGAAAAGAAGTATCGAAAGAAACGAAAGCCTTCGGGTGAACTCATTGCTCCTCGTCTCCACGGATCCACAATAGGGACAAGATACCGTTATAACTGCCTCAGAATCACAAAGGTCGTCCTGAAGAATTTGTTTACTCAGCTCAAGATCTTCTTCATGAATTTGAACTCGAACTCCTCCAATTGCATTGGAAATCAGCCAATCCATTTGCACCATGTACTCGTCCAAAATAACAGCCTCCACCCCCCCTGCCCCGAGCCTAAGTCGAAAAAGATGCGCTTCCTCCGGAGTACTGAATCTGGCGATAGTTATCATGCTGATATCCCAATAATTGGTTACAAACACACTTCACCGTTTTGCAGCCAGACTTTCAAGGATCAAATACTTGCGACAGAAAAAATATCCCCCTTGCAAGGCTTATCTCGAATGATCGTCTTACACCCGTCACTCTCGAGAATCGATTGAAAAAAACCAACTTTGGTGAAATCACGCTATCTAAACAGTTACTCCTTCCGAGCCTTCAGCAAAGGAATCAGATATTTGGCGGTCTCAACCGCAATCACATTGTAACCCGCCAGATTAGGATGACGGTCTCCAGTCCATCCGGGAAGGTGGCTAAACAACGCATCTAATTCATTGCCCATAACTACTACCTTACCGCCATGAACCCGTGGTTCTAACCACTCATGATAGAGCTTGGGAATTTTTTCCAGCGGATAACGACGGTAGTTGAGCATGTTCGGACCAAGCTTTAGCGCTTTGGCATATCCTGGATAGATATCAAACACCTTGAGATTTTCCACTTTCGCTACCTGCCTCACCAGATCATTGATTTCCTTACTGACCTCCTCACTCGAAAACGGAATAATCGTCGTCGGAATGATCAATGCTTTGGGATGATCCTTACGCAAAACTTTGATCAACTCGTGAAAATCCTTGGGGAAATTTTCGCTGAAGTCTTTTATCCGCGCTCGGTCATTGATCCCGTAGCGAACAAAAATATAATCGATACCCGGCAACTTAGCGCCGTTCTTCTGATAGCGCCCCTTGTCGAGCAACCGCCGAATGTATTCACCGCTCTGGCTTGAGTTGATAACACGGCAAGACGGCAGCCCATCTTCCACAGCGAGCAATTTTTCCAAGACCTGCTCGAGATGCGGCCCTTCCGGTTGGAGTAACCGCGGGATCGAGCCCTCGGTGGTGCTGTCACCCAACAGCAGAATCTGAACTTTGCCTTCATGCTCCCCACGCAGCTCGGAGGAGAGGGGCAATAAAACGAGAATCAGTAAACTAAGAGATATCAAGTGCTTCATGGGAAAATTCATTTTCCCAATTTACCGAAAACTTTCAACTTGGCGACGGAAAGATATCAGCGGGAGCTAATACTGTTCATATGAACTTATTTTACTGGATTTATTTTGCTTACTGATTCATGGTGAATGCCCCATGCCTCACCCACTACGTGCTCTTTTCATCGATATGGGCAGCTATTTTGCGTCCGTGGAGCAACACGCCCAGCCGCATTTACGAGGGAAGCCCGTGGGCGTCGCTCCGATGCTAGCGGAGACCACTTGTTGCATCGCCGCGAGTTACGAAGCGAAGGCTCACGGAGTCAAAACCGGCACGCGGGTTGCTGATGCACGGCAAATGTGTCCTGGCATTCAAATCGTCGCAGCGCGCCCGCCCCTCTATGTCGAGATGCATCACCAAATCGTCGACCTGGTGGAGTCCTGCATTCATGTCGATCATGTCCTGTCGATCGACGAAATGGTCTGCTGGTTGCCTTATAACTGGCGCACTCAAAAAGCCGTCAGTGACGTGGTAAAAAAAATTAAACAAAAAATGACCAGCACCTTCAGCGAATCCGTTCGCTGCTCCATCGGCGTCGCCCCAAATGGCTGGTTGGCAAAAACCGCTTCCAAAATGGAAAAGCCAGATGGATTTGTGATTATCGAAGCGGATGACTTGCCGGATAAATTGCACTCGTTGGAACTCGGTGATCTGCACGGCATCGGCAGTAGCATGGAATTACGATTGCATTCCCACGGCATTCATACCGTGCGTGAACTTTGCGCCACTCCAAAACCTGCCCTGCGCGCGATCTGGAACAGCGTGGAGGGAAACCGACTGTGGCACAAACTACGCGGTGACAGCATCGATAATTATGCCGATGAACCAATCCGACGATCGATCAGTCACGGGCATGTGCTACCACCTGACCTGCGACATCCCAGCCGCGCGATTGCCGTTGTTCACCGTTTGACTCAAAAAGCGGGAACGCGCATGCGACACCATGGCTTATTAACCACCACGCTGGAACTGCACCTGCGTTACCTGAACAAAGAGGGATGGTCGGGCAAAACGACTTTTCCCGAAACGGTGGATTCTGTGTAACGACAACTAAAAGTGACCCCTGACGACAATTAAAAATGACCACCCATGCGGAACGCATGGAAGTCCTTTTTAAGGTGTGGA
>JAADHD010000278.1 GCA_013152075.1 Verrucomicrobiota bacterium
CGTCCTTCCAATAGTCGTCGTAGTTGGGATGGCTGAACCATTCTTTCATCAGCGCCTGGTTGTCGGCCGGATCACGGCAGACCTTGTCCATGCCTTTGAAGCGTTCGGGACGAGTGACTCCACCGATGCGGTAGCCTTCCTGGAATAAACTGAGGCCGGTGTCCACCATGTATTGGCAGACGAGATGGGGAGGGGCTGAAACGGCGAGAAAGTTTTGCGCAAAACCGCCCTGGGAACTGCCGAAGGTACCGATCTTCCCAGTGCACCACTTTTGTTTCGCCAGCCATTCACAAATGTCGTATCCATCCTGCAGTTCGCCCCAGGCCAGAGCGCGGTAGCCGACCCACTGACCTTCGGATTTTTGCGCTCCGCGAAAATTCACCATTGCCACGACATAACCTTTGGCCGCCTGCTCGGCAGAGTTCAGTTTGGTGCGCTTGCCCTCGGTGGAAGCGTAGCGCTGTTCGAAAATCGCTGGCCACGGGCCTTCGCCTTTGGGAAAATAGAGCCAGGCGGAAAGATG
This sequence comes from Verrucomicrobiota bacterium, assembly GCA_013152075.1. Classification (GTDB taxonomy): domain Bacteria; phylum Verrucomicrobiota; class Verrucomicrobiia; order Verrucomicrobiales; family DEV007; genus JAADHD01. The sequence goes on from JAADHD010000278.1 coordinate 524, forward strand.
TTTGCCGTCCCGCATGGGGATCATGATGTGTTCTTCGCGCACATCACCGAGGTCCAGGGATTTGTCTTGAGCGCGAGTGGGGGTGATTGACGTCAGGCAGAGCAGAGTGGAGAGGATGAGGGGGATTTTCATGGGGGAATGAGAATTAGGAATGAATTATTATCGGTAGAGGTGTTGGGTATTGGGAGTGAGGGGAGGGAAGGTATTGGATTTGTAGCGTTCCCAGGGTTCGAAGACATAGCCGGGGTCGGTGTCGATTTGCTCGAAGCGTGATAGTTTGAACTCGGGTAGCATCAAATTGGAGTTGGGGTCGTATACCGTGTCGCCAGTGAGGCGTCCCCAGAATTTGTAGGCGTAATTGTGATCAAATCCGTTGGATCTGCCGACACCGGATGATTCGGGCAAACGGTCCGGGGCGAGTTTTTGAGATTCGTTCAGCATCACCAGTTTGGCTTGAGACCAGGGCTGACGCGGGCGGCGCACGTAGCCCCAAAAGCGGGTGCCCTTGGTATGCCAGCGGCGTCCGATCCAGAAATCGCCGGTGGGTTCGGCGGCGATCTGGGACTGACGGTGCAGTCTCTCAATTTGAATCTGGTCCTCGCTCATTCGGCGGCGTTTGGAATGACTACTTGCCGTGCCGCTTGAGGTGGTGACGCAGGAAACCACTGTGCTGCAGCAAAGTGCCAGTAATAGGAGTGAAGGAATGGTGATTTGTGCTTTCAAAATACGGTGGTGGAGCAATAAGCGCGATTAATCGAGATCGGCAAGTCGAATGATGGCCCAGGGATTTGAAGCGGTCTTGAGTCGATTTTTTAAAATAATGCTAGACCAGTTTGTCCGGTTAGTATAAAAATATACAGGTTAGTATAATGGTTTTTATAACACTGTTATTTAATGCGGAGCGAAGGGTTGCTTTATTAAACATAATTTCCAAAAGACGATGTCGATGAATATATTTTTCTTCTGTCTCAAATTTTCGGTTCTCAGATTTATGGCGGTGGCGATGATCCTGGCTTTCCCTTGGTCCGGCCTGGGGCAGGTGGTTATTTTTAATGATAGTTTTGATCTAGACCCATCGGTCAACGGATGGGTGGAGGGAGTTACGACAACAAATACTGCGGCGGGTAGTATTCATGTCAGTGGAATTCCCGGGCAGGCAGTGATCGATAAAAACGGCGGGTCCGGAAGGGTGCAGGGGACGATAAGTCGAACGATCAGCACTTTGGGATTTGAGAATATTGATCTGGAACTGATCGCTTTTCAATCGGCGACCTCTTTTGAGGGAGGCGGAGTCGCTGGGGTGAATACAGATTATTTGTCGGTTCTGATTGATACTGGCGGGGGATTTGTTTCTCTGTTTGAGCGCACGGGAGTATGGGGCACGCCGGGAGGCTTGGGATTCAGTGATGGAGGAAGCGGGGCGGGTCAAACAATAGCGACTTCATCGGGTATTTTTTCGTTGGGAGCTGGTGCGGCAAATAATCCGGCCTTGATGATTCAAATTCTTGGTCAAGTGACGGCGAATGCGGAAGATTATTTTCTGGATTGGTTCAATCTACGGGGGACAACCATCGCCATCGCAGTGACGCCGGTTTTGCCCGCTACCTCGATGAGGCGACGGTCTCAAGTGGCCACAAGCTTCTTGTTAAGTGATGTCGGGGCGATTCAATCGGTGATGTACAGTGGGTTGCCCATGGGATTGATTCATCAGCAGATCGTGCAAGCTGCGCCGGAAGCAGCGCTGGCAGATTTGAATGGACGTCTGTTTCGTGCGCGCGCTGGTCGCAGAGACGTTTTAGGTAGTTCAATGGCATCTTCGGATAGCGGGACATCTAGCCTGCTGCGTTATTTTTCCTTCATCGAGAACCAGCGTATGTCCTATAAAGTGGCTCTTGGCCTGGCTGAAGCAGAGGGGCTTGTGATAGAAGTTAACTCGGGTGACAAATTTTCGGGAAGCTTACCGTACGCGATGATGGGAGTGCCTTTGAGCTCGTTGATGGGCGGAATGAAGACAGTGCATATTGTAGAAGCTGCTCCATCGGGAAAAGTGGTCATCGATGACGACAGCAAGGTCGTGGTCGAAAGTAAGTCCCAGGATCGTTGGCAATTGTTCGCCACCGGGGATTTCAGTTTTTATGATCAGAATCAGTTGAGCGATTTGATGCGCGGGTTTGATACGGATACTTACGCTGGAAGCGTTGGGATTGAATACCGCGTTTTGAATTGGTTGAACCTAGGCTTGGCTTGGAGCTATCTGGAAAGCAATAGCCAGGTCGCGGGTGATCTCGGCAATATTGATCTCGAAGGAAATTTGATTTCCGCGTATGCGACGGCTTTCTGGCAACAGAACTGGGTGGACTTGCTCTACAGTTATGGCAGCCTAAACAGCGAGATCAATCGCAACACAGGTCTTGGTGGCAGGGGGCGTGCTGATGCTGACAGCCAGAACCACAATGTGCGGCTAAATTTTGGGCGTAATATCAGTGTAGGGAAACGTCTCGTAACTGGACCTGTTGCTGGCTTGCGCTATGGAACGGGGGGCACCGATCCTTACAGCGAGAGAGGTGGTGCTTCGGCTGATCTGAATTATCTGGCTAGCGATTTTGAATCGATGGTGAGTCGTTTGGGCTGGCAGGCGAGTCATTTTAGATCGACCACATGGGGGCGCTTGGTGTCACAGGTGCATTTGACTTGGGAGCACGAATACCTGCCTGAAAATGGAGCCGTGGGAGTTTCGCTTCAGACATCGCCTTTTGCGTTGGTGACAGGTGACAATATTCGGCGCGTGGGTGGATTTTCGACTGAGAGTGACGGGGCGCAGCCGGGAACGGATTGGATGTCAGTGGGATGCGGCTTGCGTTTTGAATTGCGCCAAGGTTTCGCGATCCTGACTGATTATGAAGGAGCGTTTTTTCGTAGCAATGCGACCCAGCATTTTGGCTCATTAAAAGTGAGTTATGAATGGTGAGCTTCCATTGTTTGAATTTGTCGGGCAAGTTTCGTTTGCCGACATGTTGGTTCAATCATCTATGGGAGTAGGTATGATTAAGCGAGAATTCCATCCACGGCTTTGCCTTTTTCCATTTCTACTAGGGCGACCGATTGGGCGTTTTGTTGATAGGCGAGTTTTTGTGGATTGAGGCCGAACTGTTTCAGGATGGTTGCATGGAAGTCATGCTGGGTGACGGGTTGATCGACGGCGCGGTGGCCGAATTCGTCGGTGGCTCCGTGAACGTGGCCTTTTTTGATTCCGCCGCCAGCCATCCAGATGGAGAAACCTTCGGTATTGTGATCACGGCCCGGTTTTTTGCCGGCTCCGCGATCCTGGATCACCGGCAGGCGTCCCATTTCGCCGCCCCACTGGACGATGGTGGAGTCGAGCATTCCGCGGGATTTGAGATCTTTTACCAGAGCCGCACAGGGTTGGTCTACATTGGCAGTTCGGCTTTTGATGCTTGCGGTGATATTTTCGTGCATGTCCCAGGCGTAGTTCCAGATTTGGACAAAACGCACGCCTCGCTCGACCAGGCGGCGGGCGAGGATGCAGGCCTCGGCGAGTTGCTTGGTATTCTTGTCATCAAGGCCGTAAAGTTTGCGGGTGGCAGGAGTTTCCTTGCTCAGGTCGAGGGCATCGGTGGCAGAAGTCTGCATCCGGGCGGCGAGTTCGTAGCTGGCGATGCGTGCCGCGAGATCATTTTCGCCGGGGTGATCCTTGAGGTGAAGCTGGTTCAGTTTGCCCAGAGTGTTGAGCTGTTTTGCCTGGGCGGGTCCTTTCAGATGGGCGGGCGGTGTGAGGTTCATGATACGCGGTGATTTTTCGCGCACCACGGTTCCCTGATATATGGATGGAAGGTGGCGGGCATCCCAGAAGGGGGAGCCGGGAGGGTTGTTGCCAACGATGAGGGCGACGAAGGAGGGCAGGTTGTTGGTTTCCGATCCAAGTCCGTAAGTGAGCCAGCTACCGAGGGAAGGCCATCCGGCTTGTCCGCGGCCGGTGGTCAGCGCGCGCATGCCGGCGACGTGGTTGCGGATGTCAGGCAAGGTCATCGAGCGAATGACGGTGACGTCATCGACGATAGTTTTAAGATTGGGCAATAATTCGGAAATTTCGGTTCCGGATTCGCCGCATTTTTCAAAAGCGTAAGCCGAGGGCATCATCACCGCACTGGCCTGGCCGACAGAGTCGAACTTGAGGTCTTTGGCGTGAGGAAAATCCTTGCCGGCATATTTATGCAGCATGGGTTTGGGGTCGAGCAATTCGAGATGGCTTGGCCCGCCGCCCATGAACATTGAGATCATTGCTTTGGCCTGCGGTTCCTGTTGAGGGTCTTTGGCTGACAGGTCAAAAGTCTTTTGTTCAAGGTTAGGTTTGAGAGTTGCGCCGAGAAGGCCATCGTCCTTGAGCAGACTTGCCAGAGCGAGAGACGAGATGCCGAGCGCGTTGCGCGAGAGGAAATGGCGGCGAGTGGAGTTCATGGTTTATATTGAGGCGATATCCAAAACGCGGACGTGCGAGCCGCACATCCCTACCGACTTGCCTTTGGCTGTGGTAGGGACGACCGGCTCGGTCGTCCGTTGATCTGAGAGGTTAATTGAATCCATCAGTTTAGAAGTTACGTCTCAATCGACGTAGAGAAATTGGTTGGTTTGGAACAGGACCTGGCAAAGGGTGGTGAGGGCTTTTTTGTCTGGAGACGTTTTGTCCTTCGGATCTTTATTGGTGGTGAATAGGGTCTTCTGTTCTTCGAAAAGATTTTTCAACTCGGTGAATTCAGCTTCGGTAGGAGCTTTGCCGCAGGCGAGTTGCCAGGCGTGACGGATGTGGATGTCGGAATTCGCTTTTGCTCCGGTCTCGGCGACAACCCGGTCGGCAAACAGGCTGGCTTGCTTGAGAATAAAATCACTGTTCATCAGGGCCAGGGATTGTGGAGTGACGGTTGACGAGTTTCTGATTTCGCAGTTGGGTTCCATTTGTGGGGCGTCAAAAACTTCGAGCATGGATACAGGTTGGGAGCGGCGGGTTTGCACATAAACCGAGCGTTTGTTTTCCCGTCCATCATTTGAAGTTTTTGCTCCACCGACAATGAAGGAGCCGTCATTGTTGGGGATCACCGGGATAGGAGCGCCAAAGGGAGTGCGGTTGAGTTTGCCGGTCACGGCAAGAATGCTGTCACGAATGGTTTCGGCTTCGAGCCGGTGCACCGGCATGCGCCAGAGCAGAGTGTTGTCAGCATCAACCCTATCGTATTCAGGTCGGCGAAGTGAAGATTGGCGGTAGGTGGAGGACGTCATCAGCAGTTGATGAAGACGTTTCAACTGCCAGCC
>JAADHD010000078.1 GCA_013152075.1 Verrucomicrobiota bacterium
AACATGCCCACATCATGAATTAACAAGGCCTCGTTTTTATCTGTGAGTTAAGGTGAAAAGCACGGCAGCCCAGTTCGGTTGCATCCGAATCAAACCACTCTGGAACTTTTTCAATACCTGAAAAAAAATCGCGGACTTCAACAGGAGCATCAGGGATCGCGTCAACGCCGCCTTCAATGCCAGCCTGAATCAACGCCCGCTTTCTTTCTTCCGTCTCACCCTGTAGAGCTTGAATCAAAGCATCCGCCTCGGGGTCGCCGATTACTGTATGACGGATATAGCGCTCTGACCAGACGGGTTCGGTTTTCCATGAACGAGCATAGCCCTCGGGATATTCGCTCGGCATACCCTCCGCCGATAGCGGAGCTTGCCCCAGATTCATATCCTCTGCCAGCTCTTGCTCAGCCGCGCCGAAATCAAAACATTCCATCGCCGCGTCCACATCCGGCACACGGTGAAACAAAGAATCAAAACCTGAAATTTCCAAAGCCAATGCAACCGGCGCATTCATTCCCGCAATCGCAGGTTTGGTTTTATGCCCGGACAAGCGCTTCACCAATTTGAGCAGTTCCCTCAAGCCCGCACTACTGACTGCAAGTAATTCAGTGGCATCAACAATCACAAACTTGTCTTCAGCTTTAATATTTTCATCCAGGGAATCAGCAAATGAGCCGCAAGAATTACCATCCAAACGCCCCGCGAGGGTAATAACCACAGCGGAGAGTCGTCGAGAAAATTGTATTTTTAAAGATTCCATAACTTGAGACTTTATTCAGTCAAATCCACCGCCCATGCCACATCGACTATATTTTTTTCATCCACACGTCGATACAAAAAATCGCTACTTGTTTTACGAATAAGATATATACCTAAACCTCCAATCGATCGATCATCATGGGAAAGCGAGATGTCCGGTGCAGTGGCGGCCACCGGATCAAAAGCAACACCTTGGTCGCTCACTCGCAACCGCAAAAAACCTCCCTGCAATTCAACCTCAATCTGAATCAAATCATCTTCAGCCAGCCCGCTATGGTGACAAACATTCATCAGCAGTTCCTCCAAGGCCAACCGGAAAAATTCAACCTTCTCGCTTCGCACCCCCTGCTCCCTTATGACCACGCAAGCTTCAGTGATAAGCGGAAAAATCAGCCTTTTCGAGGCGCCTACTTCGTAATCTTGTTGAAAGGCCTTCATGTTAGATTCTCAAACTAGACAAAATTAACCAAATCTCAAGCCTCTATGACCAAGTAAGATGCCTGCATCATGGTCATCGCACAATTTGCATTACTTACATTCAACAAAATGCGCCTGTAAACAACACTTGCCATTCACCGCCTCTCGACTTTGCTGTAGAGCATGAAGCCCATCGCCGAAATTTGCGCCGCATCAGGAATTCCCGAATGCTGCTCTACCGCCCGCTTGACCCAGTCCCATTGCTTGAGAGTGTAATGGTGGTCAGCAATCGCGAGAACCTTCATATGGCGAGTTAAAATATTCCCACAAAACCCGCCCTAATCTAGCGGCGATAAATCAACGACAGCAACGGGTAATCGAATTTTTTTCATTAGTATAACAGGTAATTTGACGGCCAAATCTACATCATTTGTGGCCTTACACAAGAAATGCAAATTCAGCTCAAAGCATATTTGCGGTTAATAATATTTGGACTAGATTTGCCGCACCAGGCGGCTTCCGATACTCCCTATTCTGGGGATCGACAATTCTGCCATTTCCAATAACTTTAATTTGTTAGACCTCTCAATGTCCCCTTTACCAGGCTACAATGTACTGCGCGAGCAAGACCGCTCTCACATGCTAGATAAAATCGGCGTTGATTCCATCGATCATCTGCTCGACTTCATCCCCACTGATCTGCGTTTACAAAACCCTCTCGATCTGCCTGATCCGATGAGTGAATGGCAACTGACGAGACATCTGAAAGAACTCGCTGCGCAAAACGAAAACACCGACAGCCATGTGTGTTTTTTGGGTGGTAGTGTTTACGATCACCATGTGCCCGAAGTAGTCAATTATATCGCCTCACGCGGCGAATTTCTCACCGCTTACACCCCTTACCAACCGGAAATCAGCCAAGGTCTGCTACGGGTCCTCTCCGACTTCCAACTGGTGGTCGGGCGATTGTTTGACATACCCGTGGTGAATTGCTCGGTTTACGATGGTGCCACTGCGCTAGCCGAAAGTGCCTGGATGGCGATCTCCGCCAGTAGCATTCACCGATTGATCGTCAGCGATAATATTTGGCCGGAACACCTCGCGGTGCTGCAAGTTTACATGGCCAATCGCAAAGTCGAAATCGAGCTGATCGGCCACGACGCACATTCGGGTAAAATAGACCAAGCCGATCTGGATATCGCACTACAACAACCCGCCGCCGCCGTCATCGCTCAGAGCCCTAACTGCTTTGGCATCGTCGAGGACCTCAAGGAGGTGATTCATAATGCCCACCAGCACGAAGCACTTGCGGTGATTGGTTGTTACCCGACCTCGCTCGGCATCATCGAAGCTCCCGGAACTCACGGAGCGGACATCGTTTACGCCGAAGGCCAATCACTCGGCCTTTCTCTGGCTGCGGGCGGCCCCACCATGGGCATGATCGGAACCCGTGAGTCTCTCACCGATTACCTGCCCGGACGACTGGTCGGCGAGACCAAAGACATCAAAGGCGAAAGCGCTCTCGCATTGATCAAACAAGAACGCGAGCAACATGTGCGCCGCGACAAGGCGACCAGTCACATCTGCTCCAACCAAGCGCTTATGGCGCTGCGTTCTCTGGTCTATCTCAGCTTGATGGGAGAAAACGGACTACGCCGCGTTGCCACTCTGAGCGCACAAAAAGCCCACCACCTGTGCGCCGAGTTAGAAAGAATTCCTGGTATTTCCAGAAGTTATCAGGGCCCATTTTTCAATGAATTCTGCCTCGACCTTACAGTAAACACCGCCACGCTACTGGACAAATTACGCCAGCAAGGATTCCATGCTGGCATCAACTGCAGTGCCAATAATAAAGATGCTCAACAACGCATTCTAATCGCCGTGACCGAAACTCAATCGCTCGCCACTCTCGATCACTTCGCCACCGCTTTTGCACAAACTATCGATCAAATTTCATGACTCCCGGAATCACCTTAAAATCAGCACGCCGGGTTTCAGTTTTTGACCTGTCACAACCCGGCATGGGCGGCAGCGGCATCACCGATCCCGATTTTGATGGCGAAACATTGCCAACGGAGCTAGCTCCCGTCGCCACTCGTGCAAAAACCGGACTGCCGGAACTCAGCGAAATTGACGTGGTGCGCCACTTCACCCGCCTCAGCCAGGATACCTTCGGCGTCGATCTCGGCCCCTACCCGCTGGGTTCCTGCACCATGAAATACAATCCCAAGCGCAACGATACGCTGGCTGAACTGCCGGGATTTGCCCATGTGCACCCGGCTCAGCCCGCAGATTCAATGCCGGGACTGTGGACGCTCTTTCACCAACTGCAAAATCACCTTGCCGCAATCACCGGCATGGATGCCTTCACCCTGCAGCCTGCGGCGGGCGCTCACGGAGAGCTAACCGGCCTACTGATAATCAGACGGCATTTTGAAAGCCTCAAACAAAATCGCTCGGTGATCCTCATTCCTGATTCCGCCCACGGTACCAATCCAGCCAGTGCTGCGATGTCGGGTTATATTTGTAAAATCATCCCCACTACCACAGAAGGCACACTAGATGTGGGAGCCATGCGCGAAATGCTGAACGACGATGTCGCCGGCCTGATGATGACCAATCCCTCGACACTGGGACTTTTTGATCCCAACATCGCAGAAATCGCCGCAGCCCTACATGAAAACGGCTCCCTGCTCTATTACGACGGAGCCAACCTCAACGCCCTGATGGGACTGGTGCGCCCCGGCGACATGGGCTTCGACGTGATTCATATCAATACCCACAAAACCCTGTCCACTCCGCACGGCGGCGGCGGACCGGGCGCCGGCCCGTGTGGAGTCAAAGCTTTCCTTGAGCCTTACCTGCCGATTCCGGTCATCACCCAAGATGACGACGGCGAGATCAAAGCGCAATTTGACCGCCCCCTGAGCGTCGGACGGATGAAAAGTTATTTTGGTCACGTGACCATCCTGATCAAAGCCTACTGCTACATCCTCAGCAACGGAGCCGAAGGGCTACGCACGGTTTCGGAAAACGCCGTGCTCAGTGCAAACTACATCCAGAGCTCGCTGGCAGATTTACTACCTCCCGTTTTTCAGCAACGCTGCATGCACGAATGCCTGCTCTCCGGCGGCGACCTCGACGTTGACCCTTTCGACTTCGTCAAACGTCTGATCGATTTCGGAGTCCATCCTCCGACTTTGGTAGGAGCGGGCTGCGTGCATTTTTCCGATGACTACGACGCCGCCATGCTGATCGAACCCACCGAAACCGAAAGCCTCGCAGTGCTCGACGACATGATCGCTCAGTTCCGCAAAGTAGCACGCGAGGTCGAACTCGCTCGTTATATGATCGAAACGGCTCCACACACGACCGACGTCGCCAAAATCATCACCGATGAACCTGCTTTTCTCAGCATGCTGGAAGCCGACAAACCATCCTCTGCAAAAACATCATGAGCGAACTTTCCGATCATATTAAAAATGCCAAAATCCTGATCGTCGATGATACCAAGATGATGCGCTCCCTGATGAGCCGTCATCTGCGTGACACTGGCTTCAACCACATCGCCGAAGTCGAGGATGGCCGTCAAGCGCTGGAATACATTGATCAACATCCGGTCGACTTCATGCTACTCGACATTATGATGCCGGTCATGGACGGTTACGAAACTTTGCAAAACCTCAAGGAGTCCGGCAAACTCTCTTCCATCGCCGTGGTCATGGTCACCGCAGTCGATGAAATCGAAGCGGTGGCAAAATGCATCGAACTGGGAGCCGCCGACTACATGCCCAAACTATTCAACCCGATCCTACTCAACCTACGCATAGAGTCCAATCTCAAACTCTTGTTCATGCGCCGCCGCCTGCTCGAATTGGGCGATCTACTCGACTGAAGTTCGAGTAGATCTAGCTTAAACTATCCGCCAATTCACTGAGTTTTTCGGAATCGAACTTAGCAACTAAGCTTTTCACCTCGATGATCTCGGCACTATTGGTCGGATAATCTTTCAGCGCATTTTTTAGTGCAAAAAAGTCTCCCGATTCACAGGCCTCTCGGATCTCTTTTACCAAACCGTTTCGCTGCTCTTTATCGAGCTGCACCACCTCTGGCGAAGACCCCTTAGCCTCCTCAATCTCATCAGTTACAGGTATAATACTGTCTAGAGACTGTATCACCACCCTTAACCTACCTGCAAATTCGTCCACCGCCAAGCGCGTCGCCTGCTGATCCAACTTTTCACCCTCTTCCGCTTTTTTAGCAATGGCTTCAATTTCGCGCGCGCCCTCATACAGATCCATCGCACCAATATTGCCAACCACTCCCTTAATCGAATGGGCTTCCCGATGAGCAGTTTCGTAATCTTCTTTTTCGAATAATTCGGTCAGCTTTTTATCCGCATCCCGGTAACTCTCGGCAAAACTCTCGGCAATGCGAATGAACAAATCTTCACTACCGCCCAGTCGAGCCAACGCTGTTTTGATGTCGAATCCCGGTAAGCTGTCAGGCAAGCCTTCCTGTAATTCTGGAGCAAGAGTCGGTTTACTCTCAACCTCTATATCCTCTTCAGTCGAATCGGACTTCACATCATCTTCCGTCTCAATCCGCCCTTTTGAGCTCGTATCCACCCATTTCAGCAAAGTGCTAAATAACTTTTCCGGATCGAT
>JAADHD010000056.1 GCA_013152075.1 Verrucomicrobiota bacterium
TCCGAGGTGCGCTTTATGGGGTGATTCGCAAGCGATGGAATTTTGTTATTTCAGGACTGCTGAGTGGCTTCATTTTTGCAGCGGTTCATCCCCAGGGAATTCTGGCGATTCCAGGACTCACCGCGGCGGGGTTTGGCTTTGCCTTGATTCGAGAATGGAGGGGAACGGTAATTCCATCCATGAACGCTCACGCTATACACAATGGAATTGTGGTCACCTCCCTTATTATCGCTCTTTCCTGACTTTTTTGGGGATTTTTGGTGCCTGTTGACCACCTTTCAACAGTTTTTATTCGAGGCCTTTTAGCAGGCTGGGCTACCAAAAAATACGTTAAATTGACCGGTATTGCATTCAATCGGTAAAAAACAGGGTTTTTACGTGATTTTTAGCTGTCTGAGCCATTGCAAAACAGGGGTTTTTCTCTTAAATAATAGGGTTAACCAAGACTGAAATTCGACCTGAAAAAAAGGCGGCGATTTCGGCGAGTAAAACAATCTATATGGCTGATTCTGAAACGAACGAAAATATCCCGGAAGACACCTCGAAAAAGGTAGAGGGAGAGGTGGACGCAAAAGGTTCCGAGGAATACGGCGCGGCGCAGATTGATAAACTTGAGGGTCTGGAAGCGGTTCGGAAACGGCCGGGAATGTATATCGGTGATCCGAAGACCGAACAGGGTTTGCATCACTGTGTGTTTGAGGTTTTAGACAACTCGATTGACGAGCATCTGGCTGGTTATTGCGAGAAGATCGATGTGAGCATTCATATGGATGGATCGGTTTCGATCTTGGATGATGGCCGGGGCATCCCTGTCGATCACCATGAAAAATTCAACATGCCAGCCATTGAGCTGGTGCTTACTAATCTTCATGCGGGTGGTAAATTTGGGCAGGGGGCCTACAAATATTCAGGTGGTTTGCACGGAGTGGGTGCCAAGTGTGTGAACGCTTTGTCGGAGTGGTTCACTGCGGAGGTTTATCGTGATGGGAAAGTGCATTCAATATCCTTCGAGCGCGGTGACACTACTAAGAAGCTGCATGTCATTGGCGATTTGCCGGAGGGTAGCAAGACGGGAACTCTCGTCACCTTCATGCCGGACGATACGATTTTCACCACATCGACCGAGTTCAAGTTCGATCGTCTTGCAAACCGCTTGAGGGAACTGGCGTTTTTAAACGCTGGTTTGGTAATTGTGCTGACTGATGAGAGAGATGAATCGCCCCGCAAGGAGACCTTCTTATATGAAAAAGGGATCTCTGAATTTGTGCGGCAGATTGGTGAGAACAAAGAACTCGTTCATATCGATCCAATCGTGATCGGCGGCAAACGCGAAGTCGAAACTAAGGATGGTAAAGATGAAGTTTACGTCGATCTGGTGATCCAGTATAACGACAGTTATAATGAGCAGATCATGTGTTACGCCAATTCAATTCCCAATGGGGATGGAGGCACTCACTTGACGGGACTGCGAACAGCGTTGACGCGGGCGATCAACACCTACGCCAAAGCGAACAAACTGCAGAAAGAAAAAGATCCGCCGATCAACGGGGATGATTGTCGTGAGGGCATTGTTTGCGTTTTGAGCGTAAAGTTGCCGAACCCGAGTTTCAGTTCGCAGACTAAGGATAAACTGGTCAATCGTGAGATCGAAGGACTGGTGAACTCTTTTGCGTATGAAGGCTTGTCCGCTTATTTTGAGGAAAATCCCGGCATTGCCAAGGATGTCATCGGTAAAGCGATGACTGCGTCGCGAGCCCGTGAGGCAGCTCGCAAAGCGCGTGAGACCGTTCGTAAGTCTGCTCTTACAGGTGGAGGTCTTCCCGGGAAACTGGCCGATTGCTCCAGTCGCAATCCGGAAGAGAGCGAATTGTATATAGTGGAGGGTGATTCCGCTGGAGGCTCGGCCAAACAAGGCCGGGATCGACGCACACAGGCGATTTTGCCCTTGCGTGGTAAAGTGATCAATGTCGAAAAGGCTCGGCTGGACAAAGCGCTGCAGAACAAGGAAATCCAAACCATGATCACGGCGATTGGGACCGGAATAGGTAGTGGTGAAATGGAGGGTTCGTTCAATCTTGAAAAAGCCCGTTACCATAAAATCATCATCATGACTGATGCGGATGTGGATGGATCTCATATCCGAACTTTGTTACTGACATTTTTCTGCCGTCAAATGTTGGATTTGGTGCGTGCGGGGTATTTGTATATTGCCCAGCCGCCGCTTTATAAAATCACCCGACGTAAAAAAGAGCAGTACGTGCAGGATGATGCGGAACTGAATCGAATACTTGTCGAATTGGGTGCGGGGGATGTGAGATTACGCAACGTGTCGGATGAAACGGTTTTGGACTCGAATCATCTGAATGATATTTTAACCCTAATCGGTCGTCTGTCTCGATTCAGTGATGTGATCGCTCGGAACGGGGGAGAGTTTGAGGATTACCTTTCTGCAGGTGATCCTAAAGCAGGCAAGTTGCCCGAATACATGGTGCAACTCAGAGAAGGAAACGAAGTTCAACTTGAATTTTTCCTCGACGAAGAAGCTCTGAAAACATTTTCTGAAGCTAATCCTGATTTGTTATTATTCGGCACTCCAGTTGTTGAAGAAAATACCGACGAAACAGAAGAGGGGGGCAGTCAGGATGGCGAGGGCGAAGAAGGTGGAGAAGGACAGACTGAGGAAACTCCGAAAAAATCCATCGAAGAAGTCGTGACTCGACGGGCTCGTTTGATTGAAGTTCCAGAGGCGAGATCGATTGGCAAAGTTTTGATGGAGCTGGAAGAACACGGTTTGCATGTCGACCATTTCTCCGCACAGGATAAACCTTTGTTTGAAATCCTGGAGGGCGAGGGTGATTCGGAAAAAGTGACTCCGGTATTTTCGGTGCCGGCAATACTGGAAACGATCATCGATATCGGTCGCCGCGGAATGCAGGTCCAACGATTTAAAGGCTTGGGAGAAATGAACGCCAAAGAACTGTTTCTAACCACCATGGATCCTAAAGCGCGTAAATTATTGCAGGTAAGGTTCGATGACGAAAATGCTGTCGAAGCTGATCGAATGTTTACAATTTTAATGGGTGATGTGGTGGAGCCACGACGCCAATTCATTGAGGACAACGCTCTGAACGTGCAAAACCTTGATGTCTAATCTCATTCGAAGTGATCTGAGTTTTACCAATTTTATATAACTGAAATTTTTTTATTGTGGCCGACGAAACTGAAAATAATTCGCCCCCCGAAGAGTTCATTGAGAAAATCAATGTAGCCGATGAAATGTCGAAGTCCTTTTTGGACTATTCGATGTCGGTGATCATCTCCCGTGCATTGCCGGATGTGAGGGATGGTTTGAAACCTTCCCAGCGACGCATTCTTAATGCGATGAATGACCTGGGGCTGGCGCCAGGCAAACATTATCGTAAGTGCGCCAAGATTTGTGGTGACACTTCGGGTAACTATCACCCGCATGGTGAGGCGACTATTTATCCAACTCTAGTCAACATGGCCCAGCCATGGTCGATGAGGGATCCACTGATCGACGGTCAGGGGAACTTTGGTTCGGTGGAAGGAGATCCTCCTGCTGCCATGCGTTATACGGAAGCACGTCTGACTCATCTGGGCATGTGCCTGATGACGGACATGGACAAGGATACCGTCGACTTTGTTCCCAACTACGACGAGACCCAGATTGAGCCTACGGTTTTTCCAGCGGCGATGCCTAATTTATTGGTGAATGGGGGAACAGGGATCGCGGTGGGTATGGCGACTAATCTGCCGCCCCACAATTTAGGGGAAGTGATCGAAGGCATATGCGCGACCATTGATGATCCTCAAATCACCGATGAAGGCTTGATGCAATACATCAAAGGGCCGGACTTTCCCACGGGATGTACTATTCTCGGCATGCGTGGCACCAAGAGCTACATGGCTACGGGTCGTGGTAGTATCAAGGTGCGTGGACGTGCTGAGATTGTTGAGGATAAGAAGGGTCGTGAGCAAATTGTTATTACCGAGATTCCCTACAATGTGAATCGCGCTACGCTAGTGAAGCGAGTGGCCGAGCTGGTAAATGAGAAAATCCTGCCGGAGATCAGTGCGATTCGTGATGAGTCGGATGAAAATACCCGGGTGGTGATCGACCTGAAACGTGACGCACGTTCCCAGGTGGTGTTGAACAATTTGTTCAAACACACCGCTCTCGAATCGAGCTTTTCGGTGAACATGCTGGCGATCGATAACCGTCGTCCACGTTTGTTGTCGGTGAAGGACGCGATTGATTGTTATATCGAACATCGCCGTGAGGTGATTCTGCGACGCACACGCTATCTTTTGCGCAAAGCTGAAGATCGGGCGGAAACTCTCGAGGCATTCCTTCTGGCCCTTGATCATCTGGATGATTTTATCAAAATGATCCGTGACTCGAAAAACCGGGATATCGCACGGGAAAAGATCAAGGCTTATACCTTTGATCCTAAAACCGCTGAGAAGTTGGGGATTTTGATCAGAGATCAGCCAAGCCTCAATATCGAAGAAGGTCGTTATGTATTTACTGATCGTCAGGTGACTTCGATTCTGGAACTCAGGCTCTATCAGCTGACTGCGATGGAGCAGGACAAGATCAAAAACGAGTATGATTCGGTGCTCGATGAGATCAAGGATTTGCTCGACATTTTGGCGCGTGAGGAACGTGTGTTGCAGATCATCAAGGATGAACTCAACGAGATTAAGGACAAACACGCCACTCCTAGAAAGACGGATTTTGGAATTGATGAGGGTGACATGAATATTGTCGATTTGATCGCCAATGAGTCGAACATCATCACGATTTCGCATAAGGGTTATATCAAACGCACGCTCTCCAGTGAATATCGGACTCAGGCTCGTGGTGGCAAAGGTTTGAAGGGAATGGTGACGCGTGATGCGCAATCCGAGGAAGATGAGGATGATTTTGTTGAGCAGTTGTTTTCTGCATCAGCTCATGATTACCTGATGTTCTTTACTAATACCGGTCGCGCTTACGTTGAGCGTGTGTATCGAATTCCGGAATTGAGTCGAACCTCGATGGGGCGTTCGATTAAGAATTTTCTCAATTTGCAACCCGGCGAAACGATTGCTTCGACTCTGCGTATCGAAGGGGATCCGAGTGGCGATCTGGACAAGACCTTTGTGGAGCAATTTCATATCGTTTTTGCCACTCGTAGTGGTCGGGTCAAGAAGACCAACCTCAAGGATTTCAGACACATCCGCAAAACCGGAATTATTGCTATCAAGATCGAAGAAGGTAATGAGTTGATTAATGTCGCTCTGACCAATGGTGATGACCAGATCGTGCTGGTGACTCACGAAGGCTTGAGTTTGCGTTGCCATGAAGAGCAGGTGCGTGATATGGGACGTTCTTCACGAGGAGTGTGGGGAATCCGACCGAAGAAAGATGACTATGTCGTCACGCTCGTTGTGGTGGATCCGGAAGCTATGTTGCTGGTTGCATCTGAAAAGGGTATCGGTAAACGAACAGCCTTTGAGGAATACCGCGTGCAATCCCGTGGCGGGAAGGGGATCATCACGATGAAGACTACTGACAAAACCGGCAAAGTCGTCGGAGCCTTGGTAGTGCGTGAGGAGGATGAACTGATGGTTATGACCAGCGCAGGACAGAGTGTGCGTATCAAGGTCAATGGCGTTCGCCCGACTTCGCGTAATACCCAAGGGGTCAAATTGATGAACCTGAAGGATGGAGAGATTATCCAAGATATTGCGCGAGTGATTGCGGATGAAGAAGAAGAGGGCGT
>JAADHD010000238.1 GCA_013152075.1 Verrucomicrobiota bacterium
TGGAATCTGGACCAGGCAGGGGAAAATAGAAGCGGGATATTTTTTAAAAACAGCCGCGATCACTAGTCCAAAAATAGCCAGCACAATGGTCAAGGCCATGAACAGGATTGATAGAAACAGCAGGCGGGTGCGTGGTGTGAGAACACGTCCCGCGATGTCGCCAACGGTTTGTCCGCGATTGCGCATCGATACCACCAGCGATCCGAAATCATGAACTGCACCGATTAGAATGGAGCCGAATAATACCCAGAGCAGAGCAGGCACCCAACCCCAGATCACAGCTAGAGCGGGTCCGACAATCGGTCCGGTGCCGGCGATGGAAGTGAAATGATGGCCGAAGATGATCGACTTGTCAGTTGGCACATAGTCTTTATCATCGTTGAGAGCGACACTTGGAACGATTGCATCAGGATCGAGTTTGAAAATTTTTCGGGCGAGCCATTTTCCATAGGTATGGTAGGCCACCAAGTAAAGAACGAGAGAGCCGAGGGCGATAGCGAGTGTGGGCATAGCAGGAAAGTGTAGTTAACAATTTAAAAAAATAGTATAGAATAGATTTTTGTTTTCTCAGCTTCAATGACAAGATAGCCTGTTTTTTAGAAATTGGACGGGCAAGTTGAAGATTCCATCCTATTTTCAGAATATAAAATCCCCCTGACGAGCAAACATGGAAGTCGAATTGTGGAAACAGATTGTGACCGGTGTGGTGGTGATCGCCGTATTTGTGGCCTTTGTGAAAGAATGGTTTCCACCGGATTTGGTGGCGATGGGCGCTTTTGTGTTTCTGGTGTTGGCGGGAGTGATGGATCGGGATAATGCGTTGTCGATTTTTGGCAGCAGCGCTCCGATCACTGTGGCGTCGATGTTTATTTTGAGTGCGGCGCTGCAGCGAACGGGTTTGATTGAGGCTTTGGCGGGCTTGTTTGAAAAGGTTGCCGGTAAGGGGGAGTTCCGTGTTTTGCTGGTATTGGCAGTGATGGTGGCCTTTTTATCTGCCTTTGTGAACAATACTCCCGTGGTGGTGGTGTTTTTGCCTTTGGTCCTGCGGCATTGTCGAAAATTTGACCTCAAGGCATCGCGTTTGCTGATCCCGTTGTCTTACGCAGCAATCGTGGGCGGAACCTGTACGATTATTGGCACATCGACCAACCTGATTGCTTCGGGTATCGCGGCGGATGCGGGCATGAGACCGTTTGGCATGTTTGAAATCAGTGGTCTGGGTTTGATATTTGTTTTCGTAACCTTGGTCTATTTGTTGACGGTAGGACGCAAACTACTGCCGGACCGCATTACCTTATCGACTTTATTTGAAGCTGAAGAGGGCCGGGAGTTTCTTACCCAGGCTTACGTGAGCGAATCATCTCCCTTGGTGAACCGTCGATTCACCGATACTTCGTTGGCAAAAATGCGTGATATTCGAGTGATCGAAGTGGTGCGAGGCGGCGATCGGGTGACGACTCCGTTGGATGAGATGGTGTTTGAGGAAGGGGATCAGCTGTTGCTCAAATCCAGGGCTACCGGTGTGATGGAGATTAGCGCGACGGATGGGCTGGACCTATTGCCGAAAGAAGAGCTGGGACTGGACTACGTTAAAACAGAGTCGGCGGTGTTGATGGAGGGGATTGTCGGACCGGAATCGAGCTTGGTGGGGAAAAGCCTCAGTGAATTGAATTTTCGTCAGCGCTTCGGGGCCTTGATTCTGGCGGTGCATCGGCGCGGGGAGAATTTGAAGGAGCGGTTTCATGCTGTGAAGCTTGAGTTTGGCGACACTCTTTTGATGGAGGGGCCGGTTGAGCGGATGAAGGAGTTATTTACGGAAAAAGACTTTATCAATCTCAGCCAACCCAAGGATCAGCCTCTGAGGCGGGCGAAAGCACCCATTGCGCTTGGAGCTTTGTTGCTTTTCATGGTTGGAGGGGCTTGGGATCCAGCTTTGATTCCTTATTTGGCGATGGCGGCGGTGTTCATCGCCTTGGCGAGCAAGTGCATCGATCCTACAGAGGCCTATGAGGCGGTGGAGTGGAAGGTGATTTTCATGATTTTTGGCATGCTTGGCTTGGGCATGGCTTTGAAAGAGACAGATCTGGCGCGGATTTTTGCCTACAAAGCTGTCGATATTTTTGGGGACTACGGGCCTCACGTGATGTTGATCGTCATGTATCTGTTGTCGGCGGTTTTGACGGAGATGATCAGTAATAACGCAGTGGCAGCGCTGTTGACTCCGATCGCCATTGGGGTGGCGGCTCAGCTGGGGGTGGATGCGAGACCCTTTGTAGTGGCGGTGATGTTTGCCTCGAGCGCCAGTTTTGTGACCCCTATTGGTTATCAGACCAATACTTACGTTTATGGGGCAGGGGGATATAAATTTACCGATTTTACTAGGGCCGGACTTCCTCTGGCCCTGTTATTATGGGTGGTTGCCTGTTGGCTGATTCCCAAAATCTGGCCATTTGATGGAGCGTCGATTCCCCTGGCTGGCTGAGATTGCCATTCGGCAAGACTAAGAATGTCGTCAGAGATGAAATTTTTCCTCTTGCGGCTTTTTGGAAAAGCATCTATCTAGTGCGGCCCCGATTCGGGAGCACTCCGGTAAGGAGAGGCTTTTGCTTCGGTTCAGTGAAATAACGCAATAGGCGTATATTATTTAATAACCGGCTAATCTTGAATCCATGCCCTCGAAAAAAAAGACAGCTAAGCAAAAGGCTCCTGCCAAGAAGAAGGTAGCTCCGAAGAAAAAAATCGCGCCGAAGAAAAAAGAGGTCGCGAAAAAGGATGTTGCGCCCAAGAAAAAAATGACGCCCAAGAAGAAAACCGCACCGGCGAAAAAATCGACGCCTAAGAAAAAGGCTCCTGCCAAGAAGGAGGTAGCTCCGAAGAAAAAAATCACGCCGAAAAAGAAGGCGGCGCCTAAGAAAAAGAAGACGGCGCGGAAAAAAATGACGCCCAAGCAAATCGCTGAACGAAAAGAGGCGCGTCTGCAGGCTGAAAGGGAAGCGGCGGCCATTCGGGTTCAAGCAGTCGCTCAAGAGGCAGCTGCCAAGAAAAAACAATTGGCCTCGACCAGTAACAAAAAATTGCGCTTGGCGCCTTTTGTTCGTCAGCAACAGCAGAAACTATTGGCCCTTCGGGATGTGCTGATCGGGCAAATGAGTGATGTGGCTAAGGATACGCTTCGTGGGCCTTCGGAGGGGGGAGACTCTTCTGCTTTTGGCATGCATCAGGCGGATGCGGGTAGCGATTCCTATGACAGGGATTTCGCCTTGAATTTGTTATCACAGGAGCAGGACGCTTTTCACGAGATTGAAGAAGCGCTGGCCCGTGTGCAAAGAGGGGCTTATGGAGTCTGTGAAATGTCGGGGAAACAAATTCCCCAGGCACGCCTACAAGCCATTCCGTTTGCACGATTTACGGTTGTGTGTCAGGAAGAACTTGAAAAGCAGGAAGAAACGGGGCAGGTTCGCCAGCCCGTAGGTCCATTGTTTGGTAGCAGTGAGGCTGAAGGGGTAACGAAAGAAAGCACGAAAGCGCCCAATCGTTGATTTATCAGGGATAGAGGCTGGAATGAATTGCCATTCGAGTCGACCATTTTTAACAATTTTAATTTAAGTATATTATGCCACGCGATGTAATCATTTTGGAATGCACGGAAGCCAAGGAAGAAGTCAAGCCGAGATCGATGTATGTGACCACTCGAAACAAGAAAAGCCTGAGAACTCCAGGTCGTCTTGAGAAGGTCAAATTTAATCCTTTTTTGAAGCGTCGCACTTTGCACCGGGAAAAACGGTAAAGTGGGCTAGATAAGTGAAAGAAATTCAAAGCGTTGAACTAACGAAATAATCGTCATGGTGGGACCAAAAACTAAAGAAAGAGCAATGAACCTTCGTCGGGCTAATCGTAAGATGCCGCGACGCCGTCTGGATATTCCGGTAGAGAGCATCAACCATCTCAATCCTGAGTATCTGTCAAAATTCGTAAGTGAAACTGGCAAAATTTACGGCCGTAGGATCACTGGAGTTTCTGCTAAAATGCATCGTCGCATCACTCGTGAAGTGAAACGGGCACGTGCGTTGAATCTGATGCGCTAAGCGCGCTTCTTGACTTGTCACCGCTCTCGTCAGGGCAAATGACAGGAAGTATGAATTTATAGGGCGTGTCCTGCAGTGATTGCAGGCACGCCTTTGTGTTTCCCTCTTTTGTTCGGGCAAAGTTTATTGCTGACAAATCACACACAAGGGCATGGAAGAGCTTAAAGATACGCAAAATGAACCGGATTACCGGAACTTGGCGATTGATCGTGTCGGGGTGAAAAACCTGCGTTTTCCTGTCGATGTGAGGGAGAAGTCCGGAGGAACGCAAAGTACGGTCGCAACGGTATCTTTGGCGGTAGATTTGCCGCATCACTATAAAGGAACCCACATGAGCCGGTTTGTGGAGGTCCTCAATTCCCACGGGCCGGTGCTTGATGTCAGGAGTTTGCCTCAAATTCCCAATGAGTTGATGTCACGGCTCGATGCGCAACGCGCCCATATCGAGTTTCGATTTCCTTTTTTTCTGAGCAAGGCTGCGCCAGTGACGGGAGCGGAGGGTTTGATGGATTATGATGTGATCTTTGAGGTTGATTCGAGGGCGGATGCTCAGGATTTTGTTCTGACGGTCTGTGTCCCTGTCACCACGCTGTGTCCCTGCTCGAAGGCAATCAGCGACAGGGGGGCTCATAATCAGAGAGGGCAGGTAACTTATTCTGTGAGATTCAAGGAGCCGGTGTGGATTGAGGATCTCATCCGATTGGTTGAACGATGCGCCAGTTGTGAGCTGTATAGTTTGTTAAAACGCCCTGACGAGAAGGCGGTGACTGAGAGGGCCTATGATCGGCCGGTGTTTGTCGAGGATCTAGTGAGGGGCGTAGCGTCTCTATCTGACGAGCAGGAAAACCTTATCTGGTATCGAGTGGAGGCGGAAAATTTTGAATCGATCCATAATCACAATGCTTATGCGGTGATTGAGAAAAAGGTGGATTAATACGTGTTGCCTCGTCAGCGTAAATCCCTCGAACGGGGTGCATTTCGACGCGGTGCTTCAATAGCAGGTTTCCGGATGTGCCCTAAAACGGTGGGCAAAAAAAACCCGCAGGAGGAAACTCCAGCGGGTTTGATTTAAAATTGAGCTTTAAAGCTTTTTAGTAAGTGGTGTTCCTTACGTAATCAACTGTCGACAACTCGCCGATTTGGCCTGGAAACTCTTCATATCCGGAGATAGGTGAGTAGCGGTCGCTCGTATAAGGCGGTTTGAAGCTGTTTTTATAAATAGGTCGGTTGAAGTTGATGACCTCGTAAAAACCATATCCGATACGATGCCCGGTTCTTCTCAAGCCATTCAGGATGCCAAATACAATGATTTCAGTAGACTGGCCTTGTCTTTCTTCGAGACGGATCAGGGAGTTGGGCAATTCAGTCCAGCTGTAAAGAATGTTGGCCAAGCCCCTACTGAGTTTACGCGTGTTGGTATACTGGCTCTTGGGAGGAGCCTGTATGTCAGCAAAAGAAAGGGATGTAATCCCTACGCAAAAGATTCCGATAATCAGTGTTTTCATGTTATTGGGGAGAATACACCCAAGGATAAAAGATACGCAAGGTTAATTTTTCACTTGGTTCATTGCTCTTTGCTTCTATGTTCGGGAAAAGCTATGAATCCAGATCTTGAAAAGCATGTTGCCAACGGTAAAACAGACTCAGCCGTTGCAGAAAAAATCGACCAATTATCACCAGGTGCATTCTGTGCGCAT
>JAADHD010000273.1 GCA_013152075.1 Verrucomicrobiota bacterium
CTCACCCTATCAACTCGCCGCCTGGATCGAAAAGTAAGCATCCTCCGGCAGATCCGGGGTTCTCCTTTTGGGGCAATAGAGGGATAGCATTACTCTAATAACAAGAAGCAGAGTTACTGCCAGCATCCAAATAACCCAACATTTTCCATTGGAAACTCCTCTTGTCATTTCTCATTTAAGAATTGCCTTCGTCGCACAAATTCTCCTATTTTCATCCTGGATCCTTTTCGTGCTTTTTGTGTTTTTCGTGGTTAAAAAACTCCGCACTCCTCCCCCTACTCCAACAACTTATCATACGGCAGCCTGGCGAATATCCCTTTGTGATTCATGGTATCACGCAGGTTCCGGTAGTGGGCGTAGTCCTTTCCGAAAAACGATTTGAGCGAAGCCTCCGACATGTTCTCTGACCAGCTTTCAAGCAAGGCTTCGAAAGAGTCTTTCTGCGTCGGGTATTCGATAATCGAGAAGTCTTTGAGCTCCGCCATTGTGGCCGCCACCTCTATCGCTTTCTCCAATCCACCCAGCTCATCGACCAGACCGATCGCCAAGGCATCCTTACCCGCCCATACTCGCCCCTGACCGATTTCGTCAACTTGCTCGACGGTCATGCCGCGTCCTTTGGCCACCTTGCCAATAAAATCTTCATAGATTCTTTCTACCGTAGCCTGAATCGCCACTCGCTCGAATTCGGTCATCGGACGATAGCCCGATCCGACATCGGAATAACTGTTGGTATTCAAGATTTCGGTGGTGATGCCCAGTTTGTTATTCAGCAAGCCTTTGACATTGGGCAACAATCCAAAAACACCGATCGATCCCGTGATCGTGCTTTCATCAGCCAAAATACGATTGGCTCCACAAGCAATATAATACCCACCCGATGCCGCCAGATTCCCCATTGACACCACAACCTGTTTCTCTTTTTTTGCCAGCTCGATTTCCCGCCAGATGATGTCCGAAGCCAGCGCGCTGCCTCCCGGAGAATTCACCCGTAGCACAATGATTTTCACTTTTTTGTTTTTGCGTGCTTTGGCAATCGCAGCGCTGATGGTTTTGGCACCCATCATTCCATACTTACTTTTCCCCATCCCTATTCCCCCACTGGCATAGACCACCGCTATCTTATCTTTGTTATTTTTTCCCGCTAGCGTATTGCCCGAGGCGCGGGCGTATTTCGAGATCCGGATCCTAGTCAGTTTGTCACTCTCCGCCACATCTCCAAGCTCTTTCAGCTTGTCAATAAATTCATCCCGGTAACAAAGCTCGTCAACCAGACCCAACTCTTTGGCGTCTTCGGCAGAGCGAACCTTAAGTCCATCCGCAATCTCATTGATTTTGCCGACAGACAAACCGCGCCCCTCAGCCAAACCTGCGACCATTTTATCCCACAGAACCCTTACATATTTTTGAGTCTGCAGCTTGTTCTCTGGACTCATCTCATTCAGCATAAAAGGCTCGACCGCACCTTTGAACTTTCCATGGCGAATGACCTGCACCTCGACTTCAAGTTTATCCAAGGCCCCTTTATAAAACATATGCTGACTGCTTAAACCCTGCAGCTCCAGTAAGCCCACAGGATTCAAACAAACCTTGTCTGACACAGATGCCATAAAGAACGCTTTCTGCCCCATGTTGTCGGCATAGGCATGCACCGGCTTACCGGATTCCTTAAAACGTTTCAAAGCCTCGCGAATTTCATTCAAACTGGCAAAGCCGGCATTCACCTGACTCATGTCAAGATACACACCGACAATGCGATCATCTTTAGCGGCGTTCTCAAGATTTTTCAGAATATCGTTCAAGCCCAAATGAGGAACCGCCGTAAAACTGTTAAAATCAAAATTCGCAAAGGGGTCCTTGTTGCCTCGATCCACGATGACTTCTTTGAAATCCATGTGCAGCCATGTCTTGTCTTTAATAGTTACCGGACTCTGCTCCGCACTGGAAGCGATCATGCCAATGAAAACCGCAAGAATCGCAAACATGCCTACCGTCACCAGAAAAATCGTAATCAACAGCCCGAAGACTGTCGCCATCATCATTTTAAAAAATTGCTTCATCGTATTATATTAAATTTTATCGAACCCACTCGAGCTCTGACATAAGCCCGTTTTACAAGTTGCTCAATATTTGACCCTTTGGCTATCAATTTCTTATCCCCTCACTTCTTCTCTGTCATCAAATGCGTTTTCGATACCGACTCCGGCTTCAGCTGCGTATCCATCCAGCCAAACATCAATATTTTCGAGGGCGAGCATCGTGAGCCCTGCCTTGCCTTTGTTGTGAGTAACAAGTGCCCGCTTCTTCATCATCTCAGCCACATAAGGCGTGCAGCCCTTTGAGATGGAATCTCCAATGAGAAGCACTCGGGGGAGTTTTATGGCTGGCGTCGAACTCTTTTCCGCAAAGAGATTGAACGATGTGAGGATGATTATTCCAAGGATGATATTTTTCATTTTTCGCCTCAACTTGGTGAGTCAGGAAAAGTAAGTCTTATTTTCCGGCAATCAAATCGCACTACCCAAGTGGATTAAAATTGTTTTGACTCTCCCTACCCCACTCTCTTAACTGCGAGAGTTAAATCAGTGCCGCATCCCCAACTTAGAGACAATCCCAAATGAGAGAACAACTGCATTACAAAAACTCCGGCTCTTTTAGTATTTTGGGGCCGGTTTACATTTTGGGAATTGGAATGTTATCCGCCTTAATCCTTGGCACAATCTACGCCTACGCCACCTTTTAAATATCGATCATTTATTTAAGCGTTCTCCTCACTGTGGGACTCGGATACCTTATCGGCGCCATAACAGGTTACGCGGGAAAAATCGGGCTAGTTCGCAACAAAGCAATCATGTTAGTGAGCGGAGCAGTCATAGGTCTGATCACTCTATATGTGGCTTGGGTTGTCTGGATCTTCATCCTTTCCGGCCATGAGGCGCTGATCCTCTCCCCTGTTTCTTTGATTTTCGTCATGATCGAAGTGAGCAAAGAAGGTGTGTGGAGCATCGGCAACGACACTCCCACCGGCTGGTTTCTCTATGCCGTCTGGGCAACGGAAGCCTGCATGATTGTGGGATTCTCTGCCACCGCGAGTAAAAGCTTCATGGGAGATACCCCTTTCTGTAAGCGCTGGGCCCGCTGGGCCGAAGAAGAATTGGAATTTTGGCCCCTAAGCCTGCCGGAACACCCGGAAATTATTCAGGAAAAAATTGAGCGGGGTGGAATCGACGCGATTCAGGCCCTGACACCTGAGGAAGATGGGATTTCAAATTACAGCAAACTGATCCTACGCGCCTGCGAAGGCTGTGAAGATTCTCGCTTCCTGACTTTTAAAATCGTCGATCATGAAGTGAATAAAAAGGGGGAGGAAAAAATGATTGAAAACGTCATCGCAGAAAACCTGGTGATCGACGCGGGCAAGCACACAGCTCTAAAGGAGCATTGGATACATCACCATGAAGACCAAGGCTTAGAAGATGAACTTATCCCTGCTGAGGAAGTGGACGATAAAATTTAGCGATACGGATTACCCGCTTCAAATAGCGCCTTCACCTCCTCATCACTCATCGCACGACCAAGGAGAAGCAATTCATCCACGCGGCCACTGAGCTTGCGGTCATTCTGATCCCAGTTGCCAATTTGCGCGGAGCCCAGTTTTGCCGGATGCGCAATTACCTGACGCGTTTCACTGTCAAACTTGCCATTGAGATAAAACCGAACCGTATGCTTTTGCGCATCATAAACCGCTACCAGATGCACCCAACGACCTTTTTCCGCCAATACGGAGGTTAGCGAATCGGGATGACCTTCATGTTCCCGGGAATCAGAAGCCAGGGTATTGCCAAACAAAGCCAAGCGCATCGTCATGTGACGCGTCACCATCCAGTGCACCTGGCCGGATTTATTCTTACTCCACCCATCCGTATGCAAAAGCGATTGATAAGGCTCGCCGAGCCGATCCAACCGCACCCATGCCGCCAGAGTGAGTTGCTTCCAGGCGTGGTCACCTCCCACATCTAGCTTCATGTGATCATGCACCTTCACAAATTCCGGCGCATGGGATCCCGGCCAACGTCCTTGAACCATACGATAATCACCCTCGGGAAGATCCTTGTTCTCAAAATCAAGCAAGGCGATTAAAGCAGGATCGCTACGCAGTTCAGTCATCGCCGCATCCGAACGCGCCTGCTGACCTGCGACAAGCGCCGCGTGCAATGACGCCACCTCGTTAGGACGAATAAAAGCCGAGGATCGCAGTTCACGTGTAGCCCCCGCACCCGACTGCAAAGAAAATGCCTGCCCATCACGCAAACTTTGTTTTTTGCCCCCCGTGGATTGCGCGATGACTTCGCCTTCGAACACATGGATCTCCGCTTCGCCCTGCTTCGTTGCGTCCACGCCGAATTTTGTTCCCAGATCAACCGCCTCTCCGGTTGATGTGATCACAGTGAAACCTTTGGCTTCGGGGGAAACATCGGCTGCCACTCGCCCATGTTTCAAATGCAGGCGTTGAGCAGATTCAAAGCGAAAGACCGCAGGAGCCTCGATGACAACACGCGCGCCACGTCTGGTGATCAACTCGACCGAACCTGTGGTGATTTCAAACTCGTCACCGCGGAGCTGGTCGCCATCAGCAAATTCCGCTACCCCCGCACCTGAATAAACGGTGGCAAAAACCGACTGTTGCCCTCGCCACCACCAGCTTCCACCCACAAACAAAGCCAGGCAGGCGGCGACTGCGAGCCAGCGAGCCATGGCGGGAAATTTGATAATCCGATCCGACATGACCGCCTCCGGACTCGTTTCACTTTTCTCCAAGTCCCATCCCGCGGCTGCCGCCGCTAGGGCGGAATCAAGATTCAGCAGTTCGACAAATTCTTTCCGCACTTCAACATCATCGCGCAGGAGCTCATTCAAGCTCTCCATATCCTCTGCGGAAATGGAGCCGTCGACATAACTATCGATGAGTTTTCCCAGGCCCCCTTTCATGATGACACCTCCCTGACAATTTCGTTTTTAATACATTTTAATAAAGTCCGCCGCATGCGATGCAACCACTGATAAAACCCCGTCACTGTGCGACCGCTGTTCCGCGCCACTTCCTGTATTTGCGATTCTGGCTGATAGGCCTGCATCAATAAATCCCTCTGCTCGGGTGCTACTTTTTTCATGCAGGCTTCCAAGGCGTCTCGCTGTTGAGCAAGGTGAACTTCATCTTTCGCCGTTTCATCAGCGAGCTTGCCAACCACCTCTTCGTCGAGCACCAGACGATCACGTCCTTTGTCACGAAACCAGGCCAGCACTTCAAAACGCGCCACTCCAAATGCCCACGGACGAAAATCCGCTCCTTCGCGAAAATCACCGAATTTTTCCCACAGCACCACCGAGACCTCCTGCATCACATCATCCGCATCCGCCCGACTTGGTACCATGCGTCGGATATACGCACGCACGGCCGGTTCATGCGCAGTGAAGCTGCGCAGGAATCGATTGTGGCGTTCGTTTTCTTCGGGAGTCATTGTATTGCATTCAAGACCCAAAGGGTCGGCCCCAAAATAGCCCAGGGCAACGCCCTGGGTGTATTGATTGTGATTTACCCAGTCCCAAAGGGACGGCACTAATCTTGTTCGGGTTTAGGGCCGCCCTTTCAGGGCTACGCCAATACATCCCAATAGACCCAGGGCGTTGCCCTGGGCTGGCATAGGCTCGACCCTTTGGGTCTATAGAAAAGATATCTGTCATCCGTATTAAATTAAGCTCTGCTCTGTTCCACTTAGC
>JAADHD010000300.1 GCA_013152075.1 Verrucomicrobiota bacterium
AGCGCGGCTCCTGCAAATTGCGCAAGCCGCGCACAAACACTTCAAAATTCGAACCGTCCGGCTCGCAACGCATCATCGCCCCTTCGTGTGGGTATTCATACTTCACCCCCTCCTTCGAGGTGACATTAAGCCCCTTGTCCCCGATCGACCAGTAGATACGCCCGTCCGGACCGACGTTCAGCCCATGCATGTAATGCCCGGCATACGCCACATGCACACCAAAACCGTGCGCAATGGATTCTCGTTTGTCCGCCACTCCATCCCCATTCGTATCGCGAAACTTCATCAGCTCGGGCGAAGCCGTCGCATATACATCCCCGTCGTAATACAAAACCCCCGCCATGCTGCCAGTGATCTCCGTCTTGACGTCACTGGCGTAAACCGTTTTTTTATCCGCCTTGCCATCACCATTGCTATCCTCCAGGCGATAAATGGTATCGCTCATCACCATCAAATCCCGCCAGTCATGCGAGCCATCCTTGTTATGATCCACCACTTGTTTTTTGCTATTTTCGCTCTGCCCCTTCTCCGGTGATAACTCACGGTGATAAAATGCGCGCTTATCATCCACCGATCGCAACTTCAAATCCTCTACCATCCACTCCTGACGAATCGCCAGATCCTGAGCCACACGACGCCGCGCCCCGGTCACATAAGCCACCCCCTTATCATCAAAACTCAGCGCAATCGCATTGTGGATCTGAAAATCCGGCGTCCACTTTTTGTATTTCAAGCTTTTGGGATCCGCATGTGCCGCCGCTCCCTTGGCTTTGACCTTGATACCTCGCAGTTCCACATCATCCCACATTCCCGTATCGTCAAAAGAGCCGAGCCCGATACGTCCCCAGTCGAAGGTCTTGTCATGGGCCACCATCATCGGCTTTTTCATGTCATCGAAATAGACCTCGATCAAACCACTCTCGATCTCACGAACAATCTTAACCTGATGCCAAGTGTCATCCTTCCATGGTGTGCCGGCATTGGTCTTTTCAGAAATTTTCGTTCGTGGCGCCTCCTTGACGATGAATATCTGGTTGGCATGATCATCCGTCTTCTGCCCGAGATGCACGTAGTAAAAATGCGCCGGATCCTGATAACCAAAAAACAAACACATATCCCGGTGACCGTAGCTCTTCTTCGTCGTGCGTACTTTTGCCGTAAGAACAAAATCCCCCACCGTATGGTATTTCAACATCGCCATGTTGACCGGACTGCGATGCGGCGGCTTGTATTTCGACGCGCCATACAATTCGAACACGCGGCTACTAGGTTTACCAAATTCCCGCACCTTCCAGGCGCTGGCGTCCGTCGTATCCCAAGCAGCAAAACCAGTTTGAAAATTTTCCTTTAATAAAACAGGTAAATCATCCGCTGCCTGAACGGCAGTCAAAGAAAAAAAACACAGGGCGAGGAAAACTCGCCAACACCAGGGGGTAAAGTAACTCATAGACAAAACCGCTAACACAAATTGGCTTTACCTGCCACTAAACATATTGGACATTTCATGGGAATGTTAGAAATTTAATGTCACCGCCGCGACGCCGTGCCGGCATCAGCAAGCGCTGCAGTCACTCTTTCCTCGCACTTTAACACATAGAGGCATTCGCGAAGATGAGGCGATAGCTCCTTACGCTTGTCAAAGACGTGATTACGCCGTGCATATTATTTTGTAACGTAGCTTTATCCGTTTACCTATGAGTCATGAGATTATCAGAATATTTCTCTAAAAATGCAGTTATGAAATTACTAACGATCATTTTAGCTTTGGTGCTAAATTTCCCTTGGCCAAGCTCAGCAGCCGACCAGCCTAATTTCCTATTCATCATCGCTGATGATTGCACTTTCCGCGACATTGCCTGTTACGGTGGCCAGGCGTTCACACCAAATATAGATCGTTTGGCAGCGGAGGGCATGCGTTTCACTCAATGCTTTCAAGCGGCACCGATGTGTTCGCCCACGCGGCATAATATTTATACCGGGCTTTATCCCGTGAAGAGTGGAGCCTATCCAAATCATACTTTTGCCAAAAAGGGAACAAAAAGCGTGGCCCACTATCTCAAGCGACTCAACTATCGAGTCGCACTTAGTGGCAAGACTCACATTTCCCCGAAGGAGGTCTTTCCTTTCGAATATATGCCGGGCGGAAAGGTGAAAAATAATCCTAATATGGAGGCTATCGGAGCATTGATGAAAGAATCAAAGCAAAACGATAAGCCTTTTTGCCTATTTGCTTGTTCTAATGAACCGCACACACCATGGAACAAAGGCGATGCGTCGCGTTATAATGCAACTGATCTCAAGCTGCCTCCATATTTTGTCGATACGCCGGAGACTCGTGAAGCGATGACTCGCTACTTGGCAGAAATTACTTATTTTGATAGTCAGGTGGGAGAGCTGTTGGTTTTGCTTGAGCAAAACGGTCTCGTTGAAAACACAGTGGTGATAGTGGTTTCCGAGCAAGGGGCCGCTTTTCCTTTTGGTAAATGGACTTGTTATGACACGGGTTTACAGAGCGCCTGCATCGTTCGTTGGCCGGGCAAAGTGGCCGCTGAAAAGGTGAGCGATGCGATGATCGAATACGTTGACTTCCTGCCTACGTTCATCGATGCAGCAGGTGGAGATATTGATGCTGACCTTGATGGCGAAAGTTTTCTTCCCGTTCTTCTAGGGGAAAAAACTACCCACAAAAACTTTGTTTATGGAATCATGACCACGCGAGGGATTCTCAGCGGGTCAGACACATTTGGTATTCGTTCGATCCGTAGCGAACGGTATAAATATATCTGGAATTTGACGCCGAAAATTGAGTTCCAAAACATTTCCATGGAATCACCTGAATTTCTTTCATGGGAAACCAAGGCCGCCGCAGGAGATGCCGATGCTGCGGATAAGGTGAAGCGCTACCGTGTGCGCCCAGGTGAGGAGCTCTATGATATAACAAAAGATCCTTACGAATGGAATAATCTAGCCAATGATCCTAGCCTAGCGTCGGTCAAGGCTGAGCTTAGGAGTAAACTGCAAAACTGGATGGAATCCAATGGAGACAAAGGGCAACAGACGGAGTTGCAGGCCTTTGAGCACCAAGTCAAAAAACGGCAGAAAAAGAAAAAGTAGGCAATATCTTTCAACTGTTTAGATCTTTTTTAGAATTGATAAGCCAAGATTTGAAAAACCTGAATAGTTACCACTAAACCTATGATCAAACAAATTCTTACCGCTATTTGCGCTTTGCATTTAGCTTATATTCCCACTTACGCAGCTGCCGAACGCCCCAATATCATTCTCATTATGGGAGACGATATGGGAATTTCAGATATAGGTTGTTATGGCAGTGAAATCAAAACTCCGAATCTCGATAACCTAGCCGAAGGAGGCTTGCGCTTCCGACAATTTTACAACACCTCCCGCTGTTGTCCCACACGCGCTAGTTTATTGACCGGGCTTTATCCACATCAGGCTGGAATCGGCGATATGATGGATGACTTGGGGATGGACGGCTACCGAGGTGAACTCAATCGCAACAGCGTCACCATTGCCGAGGTATTAAAGACCGCAGGCTACCGAACTTATGTTGCGGGCAAATGGCATGTGACTAAAAAAACTCAGGCAAACTCTGATGCGGATCGTCGCAACTGGCCTCTACAGCGTGGTTTCGATCGTTTTTATGGCACGATCCACGGAGCGGGTAGTTTCTTTGATCCTAATTCGCTGACTCGTGATAATTCCTTCATCTCTCCCTTTGACGATCCGGAATATCAGTCAGAGGAGTTTTATTACACCGATGCGATCAGCGATCATGCAGTTCGATTCGTTCAAGAACATCACCAGGAACAGAGTGACTCACCTTTTTTCATGTATGTCGCTTACACCTCGGCACACTGGCCGATGCATGCACGGAAACGTGATATCGCAAAGTACAAGGGCCAGTATGATGCGGGTTATGATGTTATTCGAAAAGCTCGTTATGAAAAAATGATCAACCTCGGATTGATCGATTCGCAGAGTGCAAAACTCAGCAAATTAAAAGACAGCTGGAAGGAAACAGATCACCTGAAGTGGGATATCGTTAACATGGAAGTTTATGCTGCCATGATTGACAACATGGATCAGGGCATCGGACGTATTGTGAAAAGTTTGAAAGAAACGGGACAATACGAAAACACCCTGCTACTTTTTTTCCAGGATAACGGAGGCAGTCACGAAGGCATGGGGCGAGGTAATGGTGGTGCGCAACGCCAAGCCGCCCCATCACTTGATCCGCTTTCTAAAAGCTACCTGCAGCTTGACATGATCCCAAAACAGACCCGCGATGGATTTCCTATACGACAGGGAAAAGGAGTCACAGCTGGCCCGGAAGACACCTATATTGGTTATGGAAAAGCCTGGGCCACGGTGTCGAATACTCCTTTCCGCGAGTATAAACATTGGGTTCACGAAGGCGGAATTTCTACCCCGCTGATAGCGCACTGGCCAGCCAAGATCCGTCGTAAAGGAGAGTGGGAAAACACACCAAGCCACTTGATCGATCTGATGGCAACTTGCGTTGATGTAGCAGGAGCGGAATACCCTGCGACTTTCCACGGTGGAAAAAATATCACGCCTATGGAGGGAAAAAGTTTACGTCTCGCTTTTGAAGGCAAAGGAGATCAAATTGATCGCGAAGCGATCTACTGGGAACACGAAGGCAACCGCGCAATCAGATCTGGCAATTGGAAACTGGTAGCCAATGGAATCAAGGGGAAGTGGGAGTTGTATGACATCAGTAAAGATCGCAGTGAATTGAATAATTTAGCTGCGACAATGCCAGACAAGGTAAAGCGCTTAGCCAACATGTGGAAAGCCTACGCGCAACGCACCAATGTCGTGCCATGGCCTGAAGTGCGAAAAAGAAGAAATGAGGCTCGACAGAAAAAACATTAAGATATTTCACCACCCTCTCCCATCACACTCTTTAGAATCTCGGCATTTTTATCTGAACAGGGAGCATTCAATTAATTACTCACTAGCGCCTTGGAATGGATTCCAATCTGCATCGACTGCAAGGATGTTGTTCTTGGCTACGTAAGACTCATACAGTGCGATCATTTCTTTCAATTTGGCAGGACGCCCTTTCTCCAAAGGTTTAGATTCAGATGGATCTGAAACCACATTATACAGGTGCCATTCGCCATCACCAAACATTCCAGTTCTGACTCTCATCGCTTTCAGCTCACCCTGCATCACATAACCGTTTCCAAACAATTCAAATGCCCACCAATCTTTTTCAGTTCTCACCACATCAGACTTTCCTTCTAAAAATGGTTTGATGCTAATTCCACTTGGCGGAACAATGTTTCTGCCCTTGTAACTGGTCATCGGGTGCTTCACTTTGGCATATTCCAAAATGGTCATCGGAATGTCTTTCACATACACCACAGCGTTAGATTTCTCACCGGCGCGAGCATGTTTTTCGCTGAATGCACCAGGAGGCACTATCATCATTGGCACCCTGATACCGCCTTCACCGATGAACCATTTCCACCACTGTAGACCGCCTGTGGCTGCATTTGCCCAAGAAGTGCCAATAACGTTTTCTGAGTTGGCAGTGCCAATCGCTTCAAACGAAGAATCAAATTGATTTTCAATCCATTTAGCGAGCTCTGGATTACCCGTCTTAGGGTTTGTCGGCTCTAATCCTTCGGGACCATTATCGGTCATATAAACGATCAGGGTGTTGTCCAATTGACCTGAACTTTTAAGATAGTCGATGATTTGACCGAT
>JAADHD010000146.1 GCA_013152075.1 Verrucomicrobiota bacterium
AGTTCGAAACAGCCTTCCTTTTGAGCGGAAAACTCTTGAATACGAAGGTCTCGCCAATGCGAGAACTCTCAGTATAGGGGGTAAAGAGCTTGCTGTTTCGTAAACCAACTCAGCTGAAGGAAAATCTTTAGGGATATTTAGAAGAAAGTTGAGTAAATAGGTTCTAGGCGGAGCGCTACGCTTAGCGGATTAAGTAATCATTTGGCAAGACACTTTTCATGTGCTACCACTTCGATTCGAACAACTTACAAACACACAACTTCTCCCATGAACACCATCCAAATCAACAGATTGGCCCTCTGTGGCAGTACAGCTATCCCCGCAGGCAACTACACAGTTAGTGTCCGGTCAGACTCCCGTCAGATTAATCTGGAAAGCGGTGGTCGAGATGTTGAAATATCTGCAATTGGGCGTCCTAATAAAGGCAACGTCCGGTCACTGGATGTTCAATTTGTTCCGGGAGGCGGAAGCGACATCTGGACGCTATTGGTCAAGACCCCCAAAATGGGTGAATACATGGCCACGATAACTTACGCTGCAGACAAAAAGTGAGACAAATTCGAGGGCTTACACTTTTCATCATTTTCGGCCTACTGGTCAGCGGAATCACCGCTTTCCCGTTGCTGTATGAACTGAACTTCCTTGCGTCTTTTTTTGTCAACGAATCAGGAAGCTTACATCCTTCCGACTATTCAGGACTGGCCCACTGGATATTGAAAGTGCGGGAAGGGCTTGCCGAGACCTATATCAGCTACCCCTTTCTTGCATACGGCACCGACTGGCTTGCTTTTGGCCATATCGTCATTGCGCTATTTTTTATTCCCGCATTAAAGGATCCCGTTCGTTATCAGGGAAATTACAATGTCGGAATCTGGGCTTCGTTTCTGGTCATTCCCCTGGCTTTTGTCTGCGGGGCAATTCGTGAGATCCCCGTTTACTGGAGACTGATCGATTGCCTGTTTGGAATCATTGCCTTGATCCCCTTATTTTACATCAAGCACTTGATTAGAAAAATTGAAGAGACTTGATTGCTGAGGGAGGAACGAGACATCTACCTCCGCTAGACAAGCACCTGCGCTACAAATACATCCACATCTTCTATACTCAATTGTTAGATCGGACGCTTCGTCTGCCCCACTGGATATTACCTCAACCCCATTGAACATCCTTGGGATTGCTGTTGTCAAAACAGGCAAGCTAATACGTAATCACGCCCCTCTGTTCATTTGACAATCCTTACTTATTCCTTATTGGCTATATAGAACTGACTCACAATGTTCAATAAAACTCCATTCATATCCGCTACCTCAGTAAGCGGCAAACCTTCCAGAGTGGCGCTGTGGACAGCCCTGTTGATTGCCCTGTTCGCTTCCACTTTACCAAGCTCATATGCAGGATCAGAACACTGGGCTTATCAACCGCTTTCCAAAACTTCCACTCCAAGTCAGGATCAAGATTCCTGGGCAGTGACGGCTATCGACCGTTTTGTGGCAGCTCAATGGAAGGCTCATCAGCTAAAGCCTGTCGGCGACGCCGACAAACGCACACTGCTACGTCGTGCCAGCTACGATCTGACCGGTCTGCCGCCTACTCCCGACGAAATTCAAGCCTTCCTCGCTGACAACTCTCCTGATGCTTTCAGCAAAATCGTCGACCGTCTGCTCGCCTCCTCCGCATACGGTGAGCGTTGGGGACGTCACTGGCTGGATGTCGTTCGTTACGCCGATACCGCGGGTTGCGCCTCGGACTACCCGGTTCCTTCCGCTTATCTGTACCGCAACTACATCATCAAGGCTTTCAACGATGACAAACCTTACGATCAGTTGATCCGGGAACAAATTGCCGGCGACCTGTTACCTGCAGAGAACGAAAACGATCATGTCGAGAACATCATCGCCACCGGATACCTCGCCGAGTCACTGCGTTTCGGAGTCGGTGGAAAAGAAGAACATCTCACTATCGAAGATACCATCGACAACCTTGGCAAAACTTTTCTCGGATTAACCATCAGTTGCGCTCGTTGCCATGACCACAAACACGACGCCATCACCGCTGCCGATTATTACGCTCTTTACGGGTTTTTTAAAAGCACCGTCTATGCCTTTCCGGGCAGTGAGAATTCCAAAGGAGTGACTTCCGATTTCACTCCCATTGGAACGCCCGCTGAAGTCGCCGCCTACAATAAAACTCAGAGCGAAATAGGAGCAATGGAGAAAGAACGCGCGCTACTGAAAAAACAGGAGCGCAAATTGGCCGCCCAAGTGGCTGGCGGTGATCCCAAAATCATCGCTGAAAAGAAAAACCTGCAAAAACGTCAACGGGAAATCACTAAGGAAGTCAAAGCGATAATGTCACGCAATTCCGGAGCTAAAGTGGCTTATGCCGTTTACGACGGCAAAGCCAGTGACGCACGGATTCAGGAACAGGGAGAGCGTTTCAAGAAACGCGACATGGTTCCCCGCCGCTTTCTCGAAGTTCTCGGAGGTGCCAAACTACCTAAAGAAGTCGGTGCAAAAAGTAGCGGCCGGGACTATCTCGCCAAGTGGATTGCTGATCCGGAAAATCCACTCACCGCCCGGGTGATGGTCAATCGCATCTGGCAACACCACTTTGGCCAGGGAATCGTCACCACGCCGAATGATTTCGGGAAATACGGCGAAGACCCTACCCACCCGGCGCTACTGGATCACTTGGCGCAACGTTTCATCGATTCGGGTTGGTCGATCAAAAGCCTGCACAAAGACATCATGCTCTCCCGCGTTTACCAACTCGCCAGTTCTGACGACCCCGGTGTAATCGGCTCCGATCCCGAGAATTCTTGGCTGACCCATTTTAAACGCCGCCGCTTGTCGTCGGAGGAAATTGTCGACTCGATGTTAGTCGTCAGCAACTCATTGGATCCTACCCAGGGTCAAGCTCATCCCTTTCCTCCGCGTGACAAAAAAACCTTCAGTCAGCATCACCCTTTCGTCGATGCTTACGACTCCAATCAGCGTGCGGTTTACTGGATGAGGCAGCGCCTGAAAAAACATCCCATCCTCTCTATCTTTGATGCCGCTGATACCAAACAAAGCACCGGTGAACGGGCGCTATCCACCACGGCCATCCAATCGCTCTTCATGATGAATGCACCATTTGTTCACGATCAATCTTCGGCACTCGGCGCACGTCTAATGCTCGAGGGAAAAGATGACCAGCAACGAATCAAACTCACCCATGAGTTACTTTTCAGCCGCCCGGCCAACAGCGACGACCTAGAACTCGGCACTCACTTCCTCCAAAAAAATCGCGAAGCTCTGGCAAAAACTGCTAGCGATAAAAATAAAATCGCCCAGGAAGCTCTGGCCAGTTACGTGCGCGCGCTCATGGGCAGCAACGAATTCCTCTACCTCGAATAAACCTTTCTGCCATCATGCCCTTCAGACCTAATCATTCCAGTTCAAACATTCATCGTCGCCAGGCGATTCGCTCTCTTATTGGCGGATCGATGATCATGCCCGGCATTCTTTCTGAAATGCTGGCGGCCAAAGCAAGCCCCGACCGCTCGCCGCTCGCCGCCCGTATTCCACACTTACCCGCCAAAGCCGAACAGATCATCTGGATCTATCTCTCCGGTGGTTTCTCCCACTTGGACACCTTTGACCCCAAACCAGCGCTCAAGAAAGCCGCCAACGCCCCCGGAGGACAGTCGAAAAAGAACAAGGTCCGTTACATGCCCTCACCCTGGGAGTTTCAAAAATGCGGCCAGTCCGGCATTGAAATCTCCGACCTCTTCCCTCATCTGCGAGATTGCGCCGATGACCTGTGCATGATCCGCTCCCTGCACACCGATCACGGAAATCACCAACGGGCTGCTCTGGGAATCCACACCGGCTCTTTTGCCATGGCCCGTCCCAGTGCCGGATCCTGGGTCAGTTATGGACTCGGCACCCTGAATGAAAACCTGCCCTCCTTTGTGGTTCTCGCCCCCAAGATTCCCTACAGCGGAGCTCAACTTTGGGGCTCGTCATTTTTACCAGGAGAGCATCAAGGCACCCGCGTTCTGCCCTCGGCGAACCCGGTTCCCAACCTGCAACGTCTCAGCGCATCGAGCGAGCAACAAAATCTAGAACTCGGATTGCTCAAGCAATACAACGCCCGCCATCTGAAAAACCATCCGACCGACCCTAACCTGAAAGCACGGATACAATCTTACGAAACCGCATTCGGCATGCAGATGGAAATGCCGCAGGTTCTTGATTTCAGCAAGGAAACCGACGCAACTCACAAGCTTTACGGTTTGGAACGTGGCAGCACTAAAGGTTTCGCCTGGCAATGTATGGCGGCCCGCCGCATGGTCGAATCTGGTGTGCGTTTCATCGAGCTGATCGATACCGGCGCCAGCAATAACTGGGATGCCCACGGCAACATTCATTCCCATGTTCCCTTGGCAAAAAACATTGACCAGCCGATTGCCGGATTGCTCAAAGATTTGAAATCACGCGGCCTGCTGGAAAAAACCCTGGTGGTCTGCACCACTGAATTTGGACGCACACCTACTTTCGACGGCACCAAGGGACGCGGACACCACAAGGATGTATTCACCTCATGGCTGGCCGGCGGCGGAGCCAAACCCGGCACGATCGTCGGATCTTCAGATGAACTCGGCAAAAGTCCGCTGGAAAACCCGGTGCATGTTAATGATTTCCACGCCTCGATTCTCCACTTACTAGGAATGGATCACGAGCGTCTCTCCTGGTACTACGGTGGCCGTGATCACCGCCTGACGGATCTCGCAGGACGCGTTGTCCCTGAAATTCTGGCTTAGCTTCGTGGCACCCCGCGCTTCTTTTGCCAATCTTAGTGCGTAAATTGTCAAGTCGTTGACGTGGCTATCTTGACGCCCCTATAGTCTAAACATAAGCGGAATTAATGTCCGTTTATAAAAACAGCAGCAGCAGACTAGCCGTGAATTCAGACGCGCGGCTTAAGGCACAACTCGGGTTTCCCGAGTTGTGTTTTTTTTGTCCTTGTCTGCCCAAAGTATTCACAGGCAAGGTGGAACTAGCCCCTCCGCGCCAACTCTTGGAGGGGCAGACTCCTGTTCTGCCCGTGATCTCGATAGCCTCCCCCCTACCCCACCATCGGCAAGAAGCTCGCTCCCAGCATGATCACAGCCAGTCCGGTCAGGCCCATCACAATTAGCATCACCGTGACCGTTTTTAAAGTCTCCGCCTCCGTCATTCCCGTAAGTCGCCCGACCACCCAAAAACCACTGTCATTCATCCAGGTGATTGGTTTTGATCCACAGCCAATCGCGAGAGCTACATAAACCGGATGAAACGCCAGATCGATTCCCTGAATCAGCGGAGCGATGATTCCCACGGCCGTGATCATGGCCACCGTAGCTGATCCCTGCGCTGTTCTCACCACCGTGGTGATCCCAAAAGCCATCAGTAGCAGTAACAAGTGGGAGTCTGGCAGCACTCCGCGTAGCTCCTCCGTGATCCCTGTCTGGCGAAGAGTCAATCCAAAGGCGCTTCCCGCAGACGTGATCAAAATAATCACGCCACCACTCGATATCGCATCCTGCACCGGCTCAGCCATTTCTTTCAAAGACTTGCGTTTCACCCAAGCCAACATGATCAGGCTGATCACTGCCGAAATAATCAGCGCAATGTTCTTGTCGCCAAGTATGCTCAGAGCGGCATTTTCCCGATCATTCACGTCAGCCAGCGTCTTACCGGCGATCAATATCACCGGTAATATAATCGGAGC
>JAADHD010000065.1 GCA_013152075.1 Verrucomicrobiota bacterium
TAACTTTGCTCCGGTGATCGCCGCACAAGTCGCCAACAAATCTGTCAGCTCGACCAATTCATCGTTGGTTGATCCAACAGGCGTTTTTCCCGGCCACCGCACGATGAAGGGAACCCGGTGACCGCCCTCCCAGATATCGGCCTTGGTGCCGCGTAAATTTATATTACCCTGATGCCCAAAGCCCTTCGCATACTGACCTCGTTTGCTTACCCTGTAATGCTTCAAGTCATCCGCTTCTTCTGGCTGCCACCAGTGATACAATCCTCCATTATCAGAGGTGAAAATCACCAGAGTATTCTCTGCCAGCCCCGTGCGATCAAGCGCATCCAAAATCGCCCCTACAAAAGCATCCGTTTCCACTACAAAATCCCCATATTCCCCCGCTTGGCTACGCCCGCGATATTCTACATTCGGAGCCAGTGGTAAATGCGGCGAAGTAAGCGGTGCATAAAGAAACAAGGGCTTGGTATTTTTTTCCCTGGCATGGTCTTCAATCACAGCAATCGCTTCACCTGTAAGCCTCGGCATCACTCCCGTGATGGTGAAATCCGGCGACCTCATACCCTCATCCACCGAAACAAAGTCGGTGCTGATCCTCTCTTGCTGCCATACCGGCAAATGAAGAGGTTTCTCATTTTTTAGATAACAAAAAGGCGGCATGTTCAATGACGCCGATATGCCAAAATACTGGTCAAAACCCACCGCAGTTGGACCACCCTTGATCGCCGCCGTGTAATCCACATCAAAACCATTTCTTGGTCGTTTTTTTTCTGCAGTAGGGATCCACGGCACGGCATCGCCTTTTTTATCCGTCCAGTTCATGCCCAGATGCCACTTGCCCACCGCAGCCGTGGCATATCCCTGTTGTTTTAAAAGGGAAGGGACTGTGACCTGCCCCGCTTCGATCAATGGCGGATCGAAACCATCCAGCACCCGCTCTTTTAACCGGGTGCGCCAACAATACCGTCCTGTCAAAATACCGTAACGAGTAGGCGAACACACCGACGAAGGTGTATGCGCATCGGTAAAACGCATACCCTCTCTTGCCAGACGATCGATATAGGGCGTCTCTATTTTTGAGTCCGGATTATAACAACTCGCATCTCCGTAGCCAAAATCATCAGCGAGAATATAGACGATATTCGGCAGATCGCCTCCAGCGCCTGATAAGTTCGAAGACATGAAAAAAATACATGCAAGAAATAGTAAGTAAGTTTTTGTCATAGAACCTATCCAAGTTGCCAAAGTTTCCAGAGCGGGGGTTTCGTATTTTGTCCCACCTGCTGGAAGGAACGCAGTAATACACATCTCTCCAGCAAGAATTCAAGTCTAACACGATCCCGATCCCAGCAATCACAGGGCCAAACAGAACATTGAGTTTAAAACGTATACGCTTACATTACCCCTCGGTGAATTTATCTTTCTGTAATTTTATCCTGCCCGCCTTTTGTCGCCTACAATGGTTGATTGCGTTCAGCCTGCTTGCGCTCGACTCCATGCCGATATCTGCTCAAGCCCAAAAAACACCTCCCCGGGCAACGCCAGTTACAGAAGCTGACGGCTTAATCAAGCGTTCTGGAGTCATCCCTAAGGAGATTCCCACATTGCCCACCACCTCCACTGATCCAAACGCCGCCACGTGGGAACGCAATCCTCACAGGGCTTTTGCCAAAGCCAAAGCCAGGCAAAAACCCCTGCTGTTACTATTTACCGCTCAATGGAATACGGTTTGCCACAGCCTCAGTTCCGAAGTTTTTTCATCGAAAACATTCAATCGTTACGCCAAGGAAAATCTGGTGATTTGCTACATCGACTTTCCTCGTGACCCTCTCGATATCCCGGACGCCCTGCGTAAGCTCAAAGAAAAATTCAAAGTTCACGGACTTCCTGTTCTGCTGGTATTTGATACAGAAGGCCATGTCGTTCAACAGTTTACCGGCTATAGCGCCGGGCGACCGGTAGATTATTTCAATAATTTGAAGGCCGTCACAGACACCCAACTCGCAGATATTTCCGAAAAACGGAAACGGCTTGTGGCACAAGGCTACCGCGAATGGAAAAATACCCAGGGGCAGCAGTTTTTCGCCCTGTTTGTCCAGCGGAGCGAAAGCTCTATTACCCTGAAATCGTATTCCGGCGAGAACTCGACCATTGAGATTAAAACACTGTCTCCGGCAGATCGCTTATTCGTCCAGTCCCTGCCAATAATCGCCTCCAAGAAATAAGTCCAAGCTCAAGAGTTGAAGTTTCTATTCGACACACTGCAAGAGAGGTATAGATTGATTTTTTTAAGCGGCATCCGCTCATTTTGCATGAAAATCTTCGCCCCAAAGGAAACGGATTCAGACGAAACCCGCGCCGCTCTCGACCCGATCGGCACAAAAAAACTCAGCGACCTTGGAACCAACGTGCTTATCGAATCCGGCACTGGTGAATCTTCCGGTCACTCCGACGAGGACTACCGACAAGCCGGTGCCGAAATCGCCGACAGAAATACTGCTCTGGCAGAAGCCGATGTGATCGTGCGGGTGCGCAAACCCCCAGCCGAGGAAGTTACCAAGCTCAAAAAGGGAGCCATACACATCAGCTTTCTTGATCCTTTTAACGAAGCTGACCTGATCGAATCGTTTGCCAACGCAGGAACTACCGCCATCAGCCTGGAGATGTTGCCCCGAACTACCCTGGCACAGAAAATGGACGCCTTGAGCTCGCAGGCAAATCTCGCCGGCTACGCATCGGTCATTCTCGCTGCCAGCCGTATGAAGACCATTCTGCCAATGATGATGACACCGGCCGGCACTATCTCCCCAGCCAAGTTTTTCATCCTCGGCATCGGCGTGGCCGGACTACAGGCCATCGCAACCGCAAAACGTCTTGGAGCCCGCGTTACCGCCTTCGACGTAAGACCGGAAGCATTGGAGCAAGCAGAATCCCTGGGGGCGAAAGCTCTGCGGATCGATCTTGGCGAAACCAAGAGTGAAGGAGGTTACGCCAAGGAAATGACGCCTGAGCAAATCAAAATCCAGATCGACGCACAGGCGAAAGTCTGTTCCCAATCCGATGTCGTGATCACCACTGCAAAAGTTTTTGGCCGCAAGCCACCAGTTCTGATCAAAAAAGGCGCTATTGATCAAATGCAGAACGGCAGCTTTATTGTCGATCTTGCAGCAGAGGGCGGCGGCAATGTCGAAGGGGTTGTGGCGGGCGAAGAAATCACTACAGACAACGGAGTCACCATTATTGGCTTAACCAACTACGAAGGGCTGGTGCCGCAGAACGCAACCCAGGTTTACTCCTCCAATATCACCAACATGGTAGAACATTTTCTGGACGAAGAATCCAAAACGTTCCCCATCGATCTGGAAGACGAATTGCTGAAAGGCTGTGTGATCACCCACGATGGGAAAATTGTCCACGAACGCTTCACCTCTTAATAACCACTAATACTATGGTCCTTCTACTGTTCATTTTTGTGCTCGCAGGCTTCCTGGGCTTTGAATTGATTCAAAGAGTCCCCTCACAGCTCCACACCCCGCTGATGTCGGGCTCCAATGCCATATCGGGTATCACCATTGTCGGCGCCATTCTGGCATCGGGAGCGATAGAAGGCCAAATGGGAATCATTCTCGGCTTTATTGCACTGATTCTCGCTACCGTCAATGTGGTGGGCGGCTACATGGTTACCGACCGTATGCTCGCCATGTTCCATTCTAAAAAAGGCGACAAATAACTTTACCCTTTCCACCACCCTTCCACTTTCCGACCTGACACAAGATGGATTTGCTCATTAACTTCGCTTACATCGTCGCCTCGATCCTGTTTATTTTCGGGATCAAAATGCTCGGCTCTGCCGACACCGCCC
This sequence comes from Verrucomicrobiota bacterium, assembly GCA_013152075.1. Taxonomy (GTDB): domain Bacteria; phylum Verrucomicrobiota; class Verrucomicrobiia; order Verrucomicrobiales; family DEV007; genus JAADHD01. The sequence continues at coordinate 3,863 of JAADHD010000065.1, forward strand.
GACGCGGCAATCAAATTTCCTCATTAGGCATGCTGATCGCCGTTGTTGCTGTCCTGCTAACCAGCGGTATGAATTACACATGGATCATTGCAGGCCTCGCCATTGGCGCTGTCATCGGTGCTGTCACCGCTAAACGCGTCCAGATGACAGGCATGCCTGAACTCGTCGCGCTTTTCAACGGCTTCGGCGGGCTGGCCTCACTATTAGTTGGCTGGGCGGAATATGCAGCCAGGCCTGAACCCTCGGCAGAAACAGGCGCAGCTGTTATACTTGCCATATTGATCGGTGGCATCACTTTCACCGGTAGCTTGATCGCTTATCTCAAACTATCAGGAAAAATGGGCGGCAATGCCACCCTTTTTGGCGGACAAAAAGCGCTCAACGCGCTGATTGCCCTTGCCATCGTTGGTTTGGGTTTTGTTTTTGTCACCACACACGCCCCCTGGGCTTTGTATGCGCTGATCGCCCTCTCACTCCTGCTCGGCGTTCTTGCCGTTATCCCCATCGGTGGTGGCGACATGCCAGTGGTCATAGCTATCCTGAACAGCTTTTCTGGATTGGCCGCGTCAGCAGCTGGATTTGTGATCCAAAATAACGTCCTCATTGTTGCTGGTTGTCTGGTCGGTGCCAGCGGACTCATTCTCAGCATTATCATGTGTAAAGCCATGAACCGGACTTTGGGTAATGTTCTTTTTGGAAGTTTTGGAGCCGCCACCGGCAACACTGGACAAGCCGTTGAGGGAGAAATGAAAGCGGCTACCGCAGAAGACGCTTACTACGTGCTCGAAGCCGCGCAAAGCGTTGTGTTCGTGCCTGGTTACGGAATGGCTGTCGCTCAAGCTCAACACGCGGTAAAAGAACTGGCTCAAATTCTCGAAAGCAATGGAGCGGAAGTTCGTTTTGCTATCCACCCCGTAGCCGGACGTATGCCCGGCCACATGAACGTACTGCTCGCCGAAGCCGATGTCCCCTATGAGCAACTTGCTGAAATGGACGACGTCAATCCTATCATGAGCACGGTTGATGTGGCTATCGTGATTGGAGCCAATGATGTGGTCAATCCCGCCGCCGTTGAAGATGAATCGAGCCCGATTTACGGAATGCCTATCATCAAGGTTTACGAGGCCAAAACAGTTTACGCCCTCAAACGGGGTCAAGGAGCTGGATTTTCAGGATTGGTCAACACACTGTTCTTCCGCGAAAATACCCGTATGCTCTACGGGGATGCCAAAGATACGATTACTACCCTCGTAACTCAATTTAAGGATTGAGCGACATCTTGCTGGGCAAAGGGTTAAAGGATCACCGATAAATACCGGCACCGGCGGTAGTGGAATAGAATCCAGGGTAAGCACTGTAATCTGTACATGAAAAATCCGGAGCCAGCCCCAGCCAGCTCCGGATTGTAATTGGATTCAAACTAACGTTTACGCTTTTTAGCCGCTTTTTTCTTAGCCGCTTTACGCTTAGGAGCTGCTTTTTTCTTAGCCGCCTTTTTCTTAGCTGCTTTACGTTTAGGAGCTGCCTTTTTCTTAGCCGCCTTTTTCTTAGCTGCCTTCTTTTTAGGAGCTTTACGCTTGGCTGCTTTTTTCTTAGCCGCTTTACGCTTAGGAGCTGCCTTTTTCTTAGCTGCCTTCTTTTTAGGAGCTTTACGCTTGGCCGCTTTTTTCTTAGCTGCTTTACGCTTAGGAGCTGCTTTTTTCTTAGCTACTTTGCTTTTAGGGGCCGCCTTTCTCTTGGCCACTTTCCTTTTAGGAGCTGCTTTTCTTTTTGCTGTCTTTTTCTTCATGGTTGGTTTGTTTTTGGCGCAGGGGCCATTTGTGGGGATCGTCTAAATTTCTTAAATTTTAAAATGTTGTAGCCGGCAAAGTTCGTTTCTCAATTCA
>JAADHD010000034.1 GCA_013152075.1 Verrucomicrobiota bacterium
CTCAACCGTTGTGCATGGACGGCGTTATGGTTTCTTTCAGTAAGGATAACCGAGCCGGACCGAAGACTCGTAAAGGGCATCCGATAAAGGATCCCAAAGCCGTCGATTTCCGCTTGAAGGCGCCAGTTTTTTCGGATGTTTATACCGGTCGTATTTTGCAAGCCGATGAAGCCCTCGATCTTCGAAAGAAGTACAATAATTTTGACGCTGAGAAAGTGCAGCTTTACTTCGACTTGCCGGAAGGCAGTCATGCCTACGACTCCGTTGCAGACCTTAGCGGCACTCGCATTAATCCCATGACCGGCGAAAAAGAGCCGCGACAATTTCCCAAAACTTACGGTTGTGACGGTGGTTATCGTTACGGGGATGTCGTGACTATGCGCTCGGGAACTGGTGCGTTTTACGATATTAAGACAGAAAGCGGCACGGTCTTTGTCAGCGGCCCTCGATCCGGATGTACCAACAGCATCATTCCGGCGAATGGCCTGTTGAATTTGCCTTTATTTACCGATGGCTGTGTTTGCTCCTACCCCTTGCCCGCCGGAACTGCGTTGGTGTCCAGGCCGCAGACGGACGAGCAGTGGGCTGTCTGGGGGGCGCAGTCAGCAGCTTCTCTGAACGGGAAATTGCAGCGTGTAGGAGTTAATTTTGGTGCTCCGGGAGATCGCATGACGAGAGATGGAACTCTGTGGCTTGATACCCCGGCAATTGGAGGGCCGTCCCCGGAGCTGGAATTAGAGTTAAAACCAGCCACGGCGAAATACTATTATCGTCATTCTTTGTGGATGAAGGGCGGTGAAGGCTGGCCTTGGGTGGCGGCTTCGGGGGTGGTCGGACTTGAGCAAATTAATCTGCACGGACTCAAGCCTGCAAATTATACCGTGCGCCTCACCTTTTTCGAACCTGAAAAAGGAGCTAAGGCGGGCGACCGGGTTTTTGATGTCAAAATTCAAGGCAAGGTGCTGGCGCGCTCCGTTGATCCAGTCGCGCAAAGCGGTGGAGTCATGCGCGCAGTCACCCTGAGCTTTAAAAAAGAAATAAGAGTCAGTGATGGTCAGTTGAGCATTTCTCTAGTTCCTCGGAAAGGGCAAACGATTATCAGCGGAGTTGAAGTTATCGCCCAATAAGGCTAGGCGGTACAATTAAAGATTAAGCACCTTGCTTAATGCGTTCCTTGCTGCTGTAGGTTCTACTCCTGGCAATAAAATATAAACCAGATTGCGATTTATCGAGAATTTATTATTTTTCACAAGAACCTGATTGCCATACAGATTTTTAACTCGGACATCCTTGAGTTCATCAGGGAGAGTTAAAGTTAAAGTTGAGGCATAGTTCACCTCTTTACTCCATAAAGCTACTACCGTTGATTTTTTATTTAATTCGCTAAATGGAGCTAAGCCTGAAGGGATTTCAAAATAATAGGCAACAAAATCTGCCGTGGTGTGATCTTCTCCAGTGGGTATCCCGTTGTTCAACAAAGATGCCATGGTATGAATACTGGCAAGGCCAAGATTAGGGGACATGGCAGAATCACGGAAAAAATCGTGATGGTGATGATAGGAAGCACAATTCTCTCCTAAGGCCCGAACATACATCCGCGCCATGTTATTCGCTTCATCTTTTTCCAAGCTACTACTATAGTCAATCATCGCTGGTCCAAATGAACGGTATTCTTCGGTCAGAGCGACTTGAACTTTACTGCCGGATTTTTTAAGATCCTCTTTTGCCATAGCTAAAAACTCTGGGAAACGACCATAATACGGATTTCTTAAGCCGAACCGGTAGGGGTGAAAGGAGAATTGATCAAAGTAAGGCGAACCCTCTGAAATAGTTTTATTCCATAGAGGCTTCCGGTGGGAATTGACAACACTGCCGGCAATAATCACCGCGCCGGGGGCTTCCCGTCTGATAATAGGAGAAGTCTCTTTTAGGATTTTTAAATATTCATCCGCGTCAACGTAACAATTTGGTTCATTGAGGATTTCCCAAAAATTCACTTTTCCTTTGAATTTCTTAATCACCGCAGTGACCCACTCGTTCCAAAGTGCTAATTGAGATTCGGTTACTCTGCCTTTATCTAAACCATCAATTTGGCGCTGACCGTTAATCATCTCTCCCAGATCTCCGGGAGCAGGTGCCAGGGCTTTCTCACCAGTAAACAACTTGGGATCATCGATGGTCCAAAGCCATTCAATACCCGCGTCTCTAGCGGCATCAACATAGGCTTCCACCCAAGGTTCCTGGTAAGCCGTTTTCATTCGGTCAAGACCTAAGTAAACATGCCAGGTGCCTATCCCCAACATGGCAGCTATTTTATACTTTTTTCTAGCCTCGGCTATATTACCTGCGTTGCGAAGACTAGGTCTGGGATTCACGCCAACAAAGGCTTTGTTTCGCCCGTTCGGAACAGCATCTCCTAAGATTAGCCTATCGATTGAGTTCGCAATAACACTACTATTTTCAAACACCTTACAGTCTAAAATTACTGAACCGCTTAACTCTTTAGGTAGTTTTATAGAGATTTCTTTTGTTGTTTTTTCATCAAGAGCCAAATCGATATCTGCTAGGTTAACATACGGCCCGTCGGGTGTTGATATTCTTGATGAAATCGTTAGATTCCTCGAGTCTCCTTTTCGATTTTTTATAACATAAGAAATCGTTTTTGTATTTATAAGTGTTCCTGGAGATTCTGAAGATAGATCAATGGTCACGCCAGCATTTCGCAATGCTTCATTATCCGTATGTTGAGTCAACATTACATCATCAATCCACACTCTACCTGAACTACGAACTAGAAAGCTGGCTGATATTTTATTAGGATAATAGTCTTGCGGTATTGCCGTAAAAGAATAGGTCTGCCATTGAGATGAGATGGCAAAGCGTTTTTTTGAGCTGTTTGATCCAAGGTTCCAGCTGGGAACTAGGAAACCTGCATCCAAGGCCAAAGAAGCGTTATTCGACCCCTTACTCTTGGCTCGAAAAGAAATTGTAACTGGATACCCGCGATCCACTTTAACAAAATCACTTCTCACTCTTGGTTGAATTTCGCCGTTGCTGGGGAAATGATAAATTTCAAGGCATTGATCCCCAGACTGCCCCGGGGTGGAGCGAATATTCCAGCCAGCTGCCTCAATTTTAGATTCTTGCCAAGCGGAACCATACCAATTTTTCAAGCCATTCTCAAAACCTGAATTCATAACCAGATTAAGATTTTTTAAGGCGCTAGTCACCGGATACTCATCATAAACTTTACCGGCCCCAATCTGTCCATGCTCAGTAAGGCAAGGGCTCTTGGCTGTGATCGCTAAAAAATGAGGCGATTCTTGGTCAAAACTGATAATCCCCGGATCTTCATTTATATGCTTTGGGGTAAAGTCTAAACCCTTATAAAATTCGAGGCCTTCTTTTTTATCGGCGACTTTAGATAACCACATTACCCGCCCCAAATTCCACAGTAGATTGTTTTTAATAATCGGTTTTTCTAAATTCGCTTCAGGTTCAACTTCTATACCAACACGGCAACGCGTGATGAGATTATTCTCTACTCTTATCCCGGAGCCGAGCTTACGGCCAAGTCTGATGCCTGACCTATGAGACAGGGCAATAGTATTTCTGTGAATGTAGTAATTGCTACCAGTTGATACCCCTATGGGTGAACCCGTCCAGGCACCATTCAGGCTGTATAGCAGGTTGCCGGTGATCTCAATATCTTTCGAATAGGCTACGCTTATACCGCGATTACCTTCATGAACCCTGCAGCCTGCAATTTTTATGTTGGAAGATTGCCAAACAGAGACCCCACGTCGGCGAATATCAAACCCGCTAAAAACAGTATGATGGCTACCCTGAATACGTAAGGCATAAGCCAAGTGTCGACCATCGAGAATAGCGCCTTTTTTACCTTCAAATATAATGGGGGATTCTTTTGTCCCCTGCGAGGAAATAACGACGCCAAATTTGTCTAAGCCTTTTATTTTAGGCCAATTGCTTAAAGTGGTATAGACCCCCGCATGAACAACCACCTTATCTCCAGGTTTAAGTCCAATTTCACTTTTAACAAGACTGCCTGACCGCCTATTCTTAACTCCCTTGCAGCCAGTAAAGCTGTAAGACGTTCTTGCTGTGTATGTGATTTCTTGCGTGCCAATTATAATTGAACCGTGGCTGGGAAATTGTAGCGCTCGCGCTACTTTTATCTCGGTTTGGCCTTCTACGATAGCTTCAATGAGGCGAGTGGATTGCCCGCGGTCCATAGTTTTCCAGGCACCGGTGACTGTGTTTTCGAGTCCCGAATTATCATTATTTCCATCAGGCCTTACATGATAAGTCGCGGCAGACAATGACAGATTAAATTGCACGACAATAACTAAAAAGAAGTATTTTAATTTTATATTTAGTTTCATTTTTTCCAGAAGAGGTGATTTGCGTCTTACTAATCCTAGAAAAATTATTTTCAACTCATAGGTTATAGAAGGTTCCTTTGTCGGGAGCTGGATCCTCAAGTGCCATCGTGATTGGTGATAAGATTTATCTCACCTGGCTATTCAGGATATTTCATTCCTGGGGAATCGGGGGGCAGTCTCGACAAGCTGGAACGGGCTCTCGTTTGTTTGAACCGGGGAGACATCAGGGGACTGTCGATGATGGATCTCTGCCCTTGGCGTCGAGTGTCGAAACTTCTTCGGTGAAGGCTATTACTTACCGCAGAGCTTGATCCGTCCGACAAATATCATGCCTGCTGCTACTAATAGTCCCGCCGGAACTTGCAGGTAAATATTATCCAAGGCGAAAAATGTCGAATAGCTGCCAAAAATACCCATGGCAGAAAGCGCGAAGACCTTGGATTTTAGACTCATGCAGCGGTTTTCTTCCCAGTTGCGGATAGACGGGCCGAAGAGTGGGTGGTTTAATAACCATTGGTGCCGTTTTTTAGAAGATTTGGCAAAACAAGCTGCGGCCAATATCAAAAATGGGACCGTCGGTAATACGGGGAGAAAGACCCCGAGGGTGGCGAGCGCAACAAAAATGAATCCAAGGGGCAGATACATGGGGAATAGTTAAGCCAATAAATTGTTAAGGTGAATTGTTTTCCAGCATTGAAATAAAAAGTTTTTAAGCAAGGGATGCTTGTTATAAAAGACACCCCCAATTTCATTCATGTCTGGTATGGGACTAGCATGTTGACAATTTGATGTTTTGATGTTTTTGTGTTTTTATGAGGACTACAGTTGATTTGCCGGAAGCCTTGTTGGTTGAAGCAAAGGTGAGGGCGGCCAGGCAGGGGGCTAAGCTTAAAGACGTGATTGCTGAGGCCATAGAACAGGGTTTCGAGGCAATGGCGAAAAACAAAACGTCAAAGCTGGAAAATGCTCGAGTGGTTGAACCTGACGGTGGGGGCTTGGCTTTTGTAGAATGTGAGCCTTCGCCGGAAATAGCCAAAATGTCAGTCGATGAGATTCTTCGGTTGGAGCAGGAAACACTAATGCAGGAGGATTTGCGCAGTGCAGGGATCACTGATTGACTCCAATTTGTGGGTGGCTTTGACTTTTGATGGGCATCGTTTTCATCAAACAGCGAAGTCAGTGATTGATCGGAGCTCGGCCAAGTCGCCTGCGCATTTTTGCGAGGTGACGGAACGATCATGGCTACGATTGGTGACGACTCCCGCTATCCAGAAAAGCTGCGGGGCGAAAACTCTCACCAACAAGGCGGCTCTTGAACTTCGCACCAATTGGCTCGCCGATNTTCGATTTATAGCTAACGAGCCGGAAGGAACCCGTGAGCTTTGGCGTGAGCTTGCCGGAGTTTCTGATGCTGCCCCGAAGTTGTGGATGGATGCCTACCTTGCCGCTTTTGCGATTTCGGGAGATTTAGAATTAGCGACTCTGGATCGGGATTTTTCCAGATATGAGAAGAATGGCTTGAAGCTTACTCTTTTGAGGTGAGCGCGCAGGGGGACTCATCTGATTGGGCCTTTGATTGTTGTTCTGATATGCCTTATTAAAAGAATGACATCAAAACGCCTATGAATCCCTCTTTCAAGTTTCTTGCCGCCAGTTGTTGGCTGATTTCATCGAGTTTGTCTGCTGCCGAACCGGAACCGCAGT
>JAADHD010000220.1 GCA_013152075.1 Verrucomicrobiota bacterium
TTTCTGGATCATGCTTTATAAAAGTGCCCTCGGGGAATGTGATGCCATAAGTATCCACCAAAACACTTTTGAGATAGGTTACAAAATCCAAAGTGTTGGGTGCTCCTGGAATAGGGTCAGCGAAGGGATCCGCATTTTTATCAACGGTCTGTTTTTCATGCCAGGTTCTGTTGAGAGCAGACTCGAAACTTGATGAGCTTCGATAAGCCCTGGTGACTAGATCACTCGGCGGTGATGCCTTACTCCCTTCATCCGCGGCAGGCAGAAGAGCGGGGGCAAAACAAACCCCCATCGCAAACAATGGAATTAATTTAAAAAGAGGAAATTTCATGGAAAACGTTTGCCGGAGACAACAGGTTGAAGATCGACTTTAAGAAAAACGATGTGCATGAGATCCCGGCTCTTGAACTCAGGATCTCCAGTCGGACGCCAGCAAGCAATGATACGGATCGCGCCATCCGCTACGGTAAGCTCAGAAGATATTTTCTTGGCGTGAAAAACAGGCGCCGACACTTCAACCGGCTCTGTTGCATGGGGAATCGCAATCATCAGCCGTTTTTCGCCTGGCAGGGCGCTGTGATATTCGAAAGTATAAGCTAACTCAACGCTTTTCCCGTCATCACCTATAACCGGTTTGATCTCAAGCACCGTGCCGACATCACGAGTCTCAAACAAACCGGAAATATCCCTCTGCTTGTTCGGATCCTCCCAATCAAATTCAACCGCGTAAACCACCTCCTGCGCATCACTGAAACGCGCACGTTTGCCGGCCTGCGCCCCAGCGGTAGCGCTGGTCACAAAACGAGCATTCCCCTTATTCATCAACTCCATCACCGCTTTCCATTCCTCCTTATGATCTGCCTTGGAATTGGCTTCATCCTGAAGCTTCAATGCCTTCACCGCGGGCAGCTCAAAAATTTCAATACGCACATTGATGGTGCGGGATGCTCCCAACGCCTTTACATTGATCTCCTCCAGAATTGCCTCCACCGCATTCATCTGATCACGCGTTTGACGGATAACTAATTCTTTCGTTGCCGAGCCCGTAAATATTTTAGTGCCCGGGCCAAAAACCACTCCGTAAGATTCAAACAACTGCTTGGCTGTTTTTTTATCTGAAAAAGGGTCTAGTGACAATGAATCCAAATCCCGAAGCCGACCATAATCAAAAAAAGTGGACGGAATCGCATAAACATTCGTGATCAAATCGTCCGGATCCTCATCACCCGCAGGCGTCTCTGCCATTCTTTGCGGGAGAGATACGCTCAACTCTGACGCCGCTTGTTCCAATTGAAGCAAAGGAAACCCAAACTCATCCACTTGCGCAGCCGCCGATTCTCGTTGCTCCCCTCCGCAGGAACTCAACAAAGCCAGCATCACCAGACTCGCGGATGCCAGCCGGTAAGCGGTAAACTTCTTATTTTTCCTATCAGACACGCCAGTGAGAATAGCTAAATCAACCCGGTAAAAGCAAGGTCCGTTTCACGGTCACCGTAATAAACTCCGGGATCAAACAGGACAGGAGCATCTTCCTCTCTTCCTATACCACTTCACAATTCCCTGACAGCCATCCTCGATCAAGTCGAGCACCTTTTCAAAACCCTCCGGCCCACCATAATATGGATCAGGCACTACTTGATCATCAAAGGCCTCACAAAACTCGCAAAACAAACGCACGTCTGCCTTCACTCCCTCTCGATCTCCCTTCATCGCCATCACTTCGGACTGATTGTCAAAATCCATCACCAAAATCAAATCGAACAGCTCAAAGTCTTCGATCACAATTCCCCGCGCCCTGCCTTTCATCTCATAACCCCGGCTCACCGCCGCTTCTGTCATCCTCGAGTCCGGTCGATTGCCCGCATGCATGTGCAAGGTGCCAGCAGAATCCACTTCGATCTCATCGCTCAGGCCCTCCTGCTCAATCACCGCTCGCATGACATTTTCCGCTGTAGGTGACCGACAAATGTTCCCCCAGCAGACAAACAGAATTTTAAACTTTTCCTTCATCAGGATTAACTACGAATAACGCTGCGCAATCGGATAACGTCTACCCATCCCAAATGCCTTACTGCTGACCCGAATACCGGGCGCCGCTTGAAACCTCTTCCACTCATTAATATCCACCGCACGCGCCACCCACTTGACCACCTCCTCTTCATACCCCTCAGCCACGATCTCAGCCACACTGAGCTGCATCTCCACATAACCCTCCAGAATGCCATCGAGGATCTCATACTCCGGCAAAGAATCCTGATCCTTCTGATCCGGCCGCAACTCAGCGCTCGGCGGTTTGTTGATCGTGTTCCAGGGAATCACTTCCCCATCCCGATTGAGCCAACGGCACAATTCAAAAACAGTCGTCTTCGGCAAATCGCTGATCACTGCCAAACCACCGCACATATCTCCGTAGATGGTGCAATACCCAACCGCCAACTCACTTTTGTTCCCTGTCGTCAGCAACAGATTGCCCATCTTGTTTGAAATCGACATCAGCATCAGGCCTCGAATACGCGCTTGCATATTTTCCTCGGTCACGTCTTCCTCGCGGTCACCAAACACCGGACGCATTTCACTTTTCAAAGCCTCGAACACTTTTTTAATCGGAATCTGCTGACATTCAATTCCAAGGTGTTCTGCCAGAGCAACAGAATCATCCACACTGCCCTCCGATGAAAACTGACTCGGCATGGTAACCCCCAACACATTCTCCGGCCCGATTGCCTGCGCCGCAATCGCCGCTACCAACGCAGAGTCAATGCCTCCACTCAAACCAATCACCGCTTTTTTGAATCCACACTTCCTCATGTAGTCCCTCACGCCGAGAACCAGAGCACCCGACACTTCCTCCATCGGCACCGGCCAGTCTTCCACTTCGTTCGCCGCACCATCCAAATCGACAACGGCCACCGCTTCCTCAAAACCCGCCAGACGATGCAGCACTTTCCCGTCCTTCCCGATCACCGCCGAATGCCCGTCAAACACCAATTGGTCATTCCCTCCAATCGCGTTAGCATAAACAATCGGCACGCCCAGATCACGGCACAGACTGTCCATCATCTCTTCCCTCACCATCGGCTTACCCTGATGGTAGGGAGACGCGCTCAAGTTCAAAATGATCTCCGCCCCTTTTTCGACCAGCGCTTTGGGAGGATTTTTTACATACAACTTGGACGGTAAATAGTCCTCACTCCAGATGTCTTCACAAATCGTGATGCCAATTTTTTTTCCGGCGATCTCAATCGGCTCCACTTCGCAACCCGGTTGAAAATAACGCGCTTCATCAAAAACATCGTAAGTCGGCAACAGACACTTCAACACCACATGCTGCACTTTTCCATTTTGTAAAACCGCAGCCGCGTTGACAAAAGGCGCGCCGGCTTTCTCCTTGGAAAAATCGACAAAACCGGCAATCAAAGGAACGCCCTTCGTTTCCTGCGCAAGATCCTGCAAAGCTTTCAGGTTCCCCTTCACAAAACCCGAACGGTAAACCATGTCCCGTGGAGGATAACCGGGAATTGCCAGCTCGGGTGTGATCACCAGGTCGGCACCCGCCTCGACACATTTACGATAGGCATCAATCAAACGCTCCACATTGCCGGAGAAATCTCCGATCGTGGGGTTGATCTGTCCGATGCCAACTTTCATCGTTATTGATTCAAACTCTCGACGACCTCTGGGTCACGCACATCCGCCCAATCCCCAGTCAACTCAACTGCTTTCACTTTCAACCCTTCCTCAGCCATCGCCGCAATGGCGTCGGTCAGTTCATATTCACCACGTGGCGATTTTTCAAGTTTGGCCGTGTATTCAAAAATACGCGCGCTGAACGAATATATCCCCGCATTGTAATACGGACTCGTTGGATCATCCGGCCCCCGTTTTTCGATCAAGCCAGTCACCCATCCTTCTTCATCAAGAAACACCGCGCCACCTTTCGACACATCCTCATTAATCTTCACACTGATCTTGCCATCCACTCCTGTAAAATCCACCAAGTCAGCATAACTCGAAGCCGGCACCAGAATGTCGCCGTAACTCAGAATAAAAGGATCGCCATTCGAAAAAGCAATCGCCAGATCCACCACCCGCCCAGTGCCATCCTGCACCTCCTGGGTCACGTAGGATATCGAACAGCCATAGGCCTCCCCATCCTCAAAATAATCACGAATCACCTCCGGCCGGTAACCCACCACGATGAGAATTTCCTTCACTCCATTTTCAACCAAGCCACTTACAATGGTTTCCAAAATCGGACTGCCCTGAACCTTGATCATCGGCTTCGGCAAATCCTCCGTCAGCCCCTTCATCCGCGTGCCACGGCCCGCTGCAAGAATAACAGCCTTGGTAATTTTTACTTCTTCACTCATCTCAAAAATTTTCTATCTCAATCTCTCAACAAAATTCCCCATACGCTCGAGCGCGATTTCCAGTTTATCTATCGCCGTTGCATAACAACAACGCACAAAACCCTCTCCCGCTTCCCCAAAAGCACTGCCCGGCACCGCCGCCACACTCTCTTGCTCTAAAAACTTGAACGCAAACTCACTGCTGCTGAGACCAAACTCACGCACATCGGGAAACATATAAAACGCCCCTCCCGGAGAAAAGCACGGCACACCAATTTTCTCAAATCGATTGAGCATGAGATTACGGCGCATCGCATAAGACTGACGCATTTCTTCCACTGGCCCAGCCCCATTCTGCAAAGCCTCGACGGCAGCAGCCTGACTCGTGATCGGCGCGCAAAGCATTGCATACTGATGAATCTTCATCATCGCCTCCGTCAATACTGGTGGCGAGCAGGCGTAGCCCAAACGAAATCCCGTCATCGCAAAAGCCTTGGAAAACCCATGCAGTAAAATTGTGCGCTCCTTCATGCCAGGCAGACTGGCAATCGAAACATGCTCGGCCGGCTTCATACCCTCGTCGTCGCCGTAAGTCAGTTCACTGTAAATTTCATCACTGATGACGATGAGCTTATGCTTGACCGCCAGAGCTGCGATTTTTTCCAGCTCTTCCACCGGCTCCACTGCACCAGTGGGATTGGTTGGGAAATTAATTACCAAAATCTTGGTTTTGTTCGTGATGTGCTTCTCCACGTCATCCGCCATCAAGGCAAACTTGTCCTCCGCCTTGGTTTCGATCGCAATCCCCACACCTCGTGCCATCACAATGCCCGGATGATAAGACACGTAACACGGTTGATGAAAAATTACCTCGTCACCCGGGTTCAACAGCGCGCGAAATGCCAGATCCAAAGCTTCCGACACTCCAACCGTTACCAGGATTTCATCGTCCGGCGAGTAACGCACCGCAAATTTATCAGCAACATAATCCGAGATTTCACGCCGCAGTGACATCAATCCAAAATTGGACGTGTAGCTGGTTTCACCTTTCTCCAGCGAATAAATCGCCGCCTCACGAATGTGCCAAGGCGTCGAATAATCCGGCTCACCCACTCCGAGCGAAATCACATCATCACGCCCTTGAACCAATTCAAAAAAATCACGAATCCCGGATCGCGGGATCGCGCGCAAATGCTCAGCTATAGAGTTTTCTAGATTCATAAAAATTCACTTATTTTCACAACCACAGAGAGTTTTTTATCAACCACGGAAAGCACAGAAAGACCGCACATCACCATCATAGCTCAATAAAAAATATTCCCATTCAGTGCTTTTCCGTGCTTTCCGAGGTTAATCTCCCTTGGTTTATGATCAAGG
>JAADHD010000170.1 GCA_013152075.1 Verrucomicrobiota bacterium
GCTGATCACCTTCACATCTTCCTGCATGATGACCGCGTCAGCTCCTTGTGGAATAGGAGCTCCGGTGAAAATCCGCAGCGCCTCGCCCTCACCCACACTCAACCCCATATCCACACCAGCCGCTTGCTCACCCGTTACCAGTAGTCGCGTTCCCGCAACCCCAACCTCTCCCGCCCTCACAGCATAACCATCCATCTCGGAATTATCAAAGCCAGGCAAATCCACCTGCGCAAAAATGTCTGCAGCGAAACGACTGCCCAAAGCCTTAGCCAACAAGCAGTTCACTACTTCACCCTTGGGAGTTACCTCCAGGATTTTTTTCCGCGCTTCACTCTCTTCAATCATTCCAAAATTTGTTTCTCTTTACCATCGGCAGTCCTCACGGTCTTGATCTCCCCTTTATTATCCATCATTCCGTGAAGCACTACCGAGTCTCCCCGATTCGGTGATCCTTTGACAATATCCGCCACCACAAATACTCCTTTGCGTTCTGCGCTGACCTTGATTTCCGCCGAGGGCTTTCCATTCGCGTCGTAAGTCATCCAGAGAGTGCCTTCATTTACTCGCACCCGCCCGCCCGAGATGGATTTAACCAGGACAAAATGACCCCGGTCATTCACCAGATGCACCACTCCAGCCATACGGTTGCCCGGTCGATCAGCCCGTCCTCCCGATTCATCTTTCGTCATGTCAGCCTTCCCCCTGTCCCTGCCCCCCAACCACCAAGGCATCTTCGGCATTTTTAATGACGACAAGCTACATGATGAAAAAATACACGCTGTAAACAGGGCGAATAACAGCCAAGTAAAACAACGGTGCCGATAAGACTTCATTCGGCGAAAATAGTCTCACTTCGCCGATGGCTCAACTGATATGACTATAAGGGCGGGATTATCCGAGTCGCTTCGCTTTGGGCGCTTCGCTCGAACTTTTAGTTCGCCTGTCTCGCTTCGCTCGGCTGTCGGCTCTCTCCGCTCGCAGGCTCGCTACGAGTCGAACTGCGTTCTCATCCTTCTCTCGATATCTATTCAAAAACCGCGCTTCGCTTGTTTCGATTTTTGAATAGATGGCGGTGAGGGTGGGATTCGAACCCACGGTACCCTTTTGGGGTACGCATCTTTAGCAAAGATGTACTTTCGGCCACTCAGTCACCTCACCAAATTGGAAATTCATCCGTCACTCTGGCCAACGAGTTTCGGTATTCACAAGCAACATGACTATTCCCCGCCAGTCAAGCAATTCAAGAGCATTCTACAGCAATAAAGAGAACTCTCCATCGCCCTATTAACTTCTACTTCGCGTCCAAAAATCTCTGGGTCAGCTCGATCACCTCTGGATTCGAGAGAATTCCTACGTGATCGGAATAGAAAGATTTGAAATAAACCGACGCCTTCAAAACAGGTGCATGCCTCTGACTGGCCACACTGACCGTGCCGTCATTTTCAGGCGGCAGAATCATCGATTTTTTGCCTTTGTTTCCGTAAATCAGAAAATGCTCCACCTTGCCCTCCAAACTGCGTGCGTATAAATTCTTTTGAAAATCGCTACCCGCCGCCATATCCCGCCAGGACGGAACCACTTCGGGTGCATGTTTGACACCTGCCTCAGCGGCTTCATGCCCACCCCAGGGGGTGGAAATTGTCACAAATTTGGTGATGTAACGATTGCCGCCATCCAACACATTCTTGGTGATAAATGACCTCGCCACCATTCCCCCCATACTGTGGGCCACTACGTGTAGGCGTTTGAAACCATAAAAATCCTGTAAAGTTTCCACCCCCCTATTCAATGCCCCTCCCATCTCATCAAGTCTTCGTCCCGTTGGATAAAAATAAAACCACGGCTGGTATTTTTTACGATCAATCTTGTCAAAAAAGGTCCGCCAGTCCTGCGGAGATCCGCCTGCCCCGTAAACAAACAAAACCGGGATGCGATTCGGATCGTATTCTTCCAGAAAATAAATCCCGATCCCGGAATCCACAGGGAAATCGGCAGGTTGCCACAACCCTTGCTCTCCTCTTTCCGATGAGAATCGAGGATCGCTTAAATTGGCGATATCTCCCAATGCGATCGGAATATTCAGGCGGGAAATAATTTCCGCCCTTGAGCGCCCTGCCGCAAATTTCTTTACGTCGGCAATCAATCTTTTTGATATAATTGTCGATTCACTAAGCTCGCCTACCATTCTCGCCTTGCGCTCATTCTCATTAAAGACCACCGGCACCGGACTACCATCGGCGTCTGAATGGATCCAGGCAGGCTCCCCCTCATCGTAAAAATCGTTTCCGTTGATATCGCTATAAGCCATGACAAACTGATTTTTGGATGTCCTTACAAAAAACCCGAATGTCCCCACAGGATTATTTACAGCTGCGTAATCACCGGACAAAACTTCGCCAGGCCTCTGATTCCATTCCACTACAGCGCCTTTGAGATTTTTTACCCCTTTGGCATTCGCAATTTTTACACTCAGGATGTAACTCTCATCCATGAAATCGAGGTTCCTTCCCAGAATCTTGAAGTTTGCACAACCCGACATTGCCAACACCGTCAGCAGGGCAAACAAGCCCAAACACACTCGTCCTGATATTTTAGCCGTCGCCAGTATCAGCCGTTTGATCGTAATCTCTTGAATGCCCATGCACGCTACTTATCCAATTGCTCCCCATTCTGCAAGAACTTCCCCACTGTTTTGAGTCAACGCCCTCTACAGGGTCATCACTTCCAAACGCTTCACTGCGCGAAAATGAGCCTCTCCTTTCGAGCTCACCAGAACCCGATGACCGTGAAAAACTGCGGTGGTGATCACGGCAAGATCATTGGCTGAGATCGGATTCCCCTTTTTATACAACTCGGCAAGCAGTTCTGCCCAGATTTCAGCAAGCTCCTCAGTGAATGGCAATACTGGAACGAGGTTTTTCAAAGCGTTCAGTTTTGCCTTCCTGCTTAAAGCCCGTTCCACCGAATCAGCGAGATGCACACCTGCATTCAATTCCCCCCAGGTCGCGGCCGCAACAAACACTTCCTCGCCAGCAGAAGCCTCCAGTAATCCGTCCCAATCACCTGAGCCTCGTTCCAACTCAATGATCGCTGATGTATCGATGATTATTCCCATGGGTTTTCTGCCGGTAGGTCTGCCGCTTTGACTTTTTGCAAATCATCCGCAAAATTCCCGCGCGTTAATGAGGCATGTTCCTCATTCCAAAAGGTGACAAAATCCTGCAAACACATAGATTTCTCCTTTCCATGTGGCCGCAACTCGGCCACCGGCTCTCCGTTCTTGGTAATCACCGCTACGCCCCCCCCGTAACGAATCTCCGCCAGTAAGTCGCCAAAACGCCGGGCAGCTTCCGTTGATGTGATTTCCAAGTCCATAACTACTATTTTACAAAATTTTGTAATTATGTCAATAAACTTGACCCCAGCTACAGGCGTCATTACCCTCCAAAATCATGAAATACCTCGTCATCTCCTGCAGTCTGAATCCCGATAGCAAAAGCCGCATCATGGCCAATGCTGCACTCAAAGCACTCGAATCAAAAAAGGCTGAAGTAGAATTGATTGATCTCGCCGAACTAAAACTCCCCCTTTGTGATGGTGGAGCCGTTTATGGAGATCCGGCGGTAAAGGAACTGGCTGCGAAAGTCGAAGCCGCCGATGGAATATTAATTGCCACCCCCATTTATAACTATGCCATCAACGCTGCGGTCAAAAACCTCATCGAACTGACTGGGCGTGCCTGGACTGAAAAAGTCGCCGGCTTCCTCTGCGCTGCAGGCGGTCAGGGCAGTTACATGGCGATAATGTCCATCGCCAATTCCCTCATGCTGGACTTCCGCACCGTAGTGATCCCGCGCTTTGTTTACGCCACCGGAGACCAATTCCAAGGCAACGAAATCTCCCACGAAGATCTAGGCGAACGCATCGAACAAGTGACCGACGAATTGCTACGTTTCACTAGCTCCCTACGCGGAAACTAACCCGCAAGCTCTCTCGCTTCGCGAGCATTGATTTCAATCTGATCCCAGTTTTTTGCTGCGATCAAATCCCGTGGAGCGATCCAGCTTCCACCAATGGCAGTGACCAGGGGGGAATCGATATACTCCATCATGTTGCATGCCTTGATGCCCCCGAGCGGAATGAATTGCAGCCCAAGGTGCTGATAAGGCGCGGCGATATTATTTAAATGTGACAGCCCCCCGGATGATCCGGCTGGAAAAAACTTCAGCACTTCGCAGCCTAAAGCCACACTCTGGTCGATATCGGTCGGCGTCATAATACCCGGTCCAAACGGCAAACCTTTGTCCTGCGCGTACCTGATTACCTCACCATTCACGCCGGGAGCCACACCAAACGCAGCGCCCGCCGATATCACATCGTCCACCTGCCCGGTATTTATAATCGTCCCAATTCCTGCCGCCATTTCCGGCACCTCATCACAAACCGCGCGCAAACCGTCCAGGGCCGCCGGGGTACGCAAAGTCAGCTCCATCATATCCACCCCGCCTCTCAACAAAGCCTGCGCCGTCGGCACGGCGTCTTCAACCTCGTCGATCACCAACACCGCGATGATTTTTGAAGCTGCTATTTTTTTTCCCAATTCCGAATCCAGGCGAATACTCATAAGACGAGGGTTTCATCGACAAGGCTCCAAGTCAACAGTCAGAAAACAGTTGAGCCATTTCCTTCCGCAACGATTGTGTCGCCATCATGAAAAAGAGCTCCCTCCTTATCCCCCTCCTCATAACGATCCTATCCGCATCACTCTGCGCTGAGGCCACTGCACAAAAAAAGAAACGCAAACCCAATCCTGCCATGCAAGCAATTGAAGATGTCGCCGGCCTGCCGCGTGTATTACTGATCGGCGACTCAATCTCAATCGGCTACACCCTCCCGACCAGAGCCTTGATGAAAGGAAAAGCCAACGTACATCGCCCAAGCGCCAATTGTGGCCCAACCATTTCCGGCCTTAAATCCCTCGATAAATGGCTCGGTGATAAAAAATGGGATGTCATTCATTTCAACTGGGGCCTACACGATTTGAAATACATGGGCCCAAAAGGCGGAAACCTCGCTGATCCAAAAGCCAGTGACAGCCAACAGCAAGTTCCCCCAGCCGAGTATGAAAAAAATCTTCGCACCCTGGTAGAAAGATTGAAAAAGACAGGTGCCAAATTGATCTGGTGTTCAACCACACCAGTTCCCGAAGGAGCCGGCGGGAGAGTGGTCGGTGACAGCGCCAAATACAATGCAATCGCAGCCAAGGTCATGGCTGATAATAAAATCCCTACCGACGACCTCTACGCTTTCTGCAAACCGCGGCTCAAGGAAATCCAGAAACCCGCTAATGTTCATTTTTCCACCGAAGGCTCTGCAGCTCTCGCCAAAGAAGTCGCCGCCAGTATTAGCAAAGCTCTCGGCAAATAGCCTGAACGAACAACAGTTTCATCTTTCAGCACGATGACTATGCATAGACATCTACTACTGATCGCTATTATTTCCTGCCCCCTCTCTGCAACAGCCCAACAGGGAGATCGCAAAGGGCATGTCATGAAGCCGCCGCCCGCCGAGTGGAAAATTCCACCCGCACCCGTGGTAACACCCGGCAATGCACTGAACACTTTTCAAATCGAGAAAGGCTTCAGCCTTGAAATGGTGGCCGCCGATCCACTGATTCATGACCCGGTGGCCATTGCTTTCGACGGCAACGGACGAATC
>JAADHD010000478.1 GCA_013152075.1 Verrucomicrobiota bacterium
ATTTCGATCATGCGTTGGCTGCCGCCTTGCTTGCGCCAGTTGAAGGTCCAGTATTCCATTCCGGGGAAACGGGCAGCGGAACGCACGCCGCTGCCGTTGATCTGATTCATGTCTTTCCAGCGCGAAATTCCGAGTGTTGATGAAATCAATTTGAAGCCATGGGCAGCGGCGTATTGGGCGGTGCGCTCGAAGCGCATATCAAAGCAGGCGGTGCAGCGTGAACCTCGTTCTGGTTCGTCTTCCAGACCTTCCACCCGGTCGAACCAGTTCTTGGCATCGTAGTCTCCATCGACAAAATCCATGCCCAGTTTTTGGGCGTAGCGGATGTTTTCCTGCTTGCGGATTTCATATTCATCGCGCGGATGAATGTTGGGATTGTAGAAATAGATAGTGGTTTCAATATCCGACGCTGCCAGAGCATCCATGACTTCAGATGCACAAGGGGCGCAGCAGGAATGCATCAAAATTTTGTCCACCCCGTTGGGCGTTTCCAGAACCGGGCGCTGGTAGTTTTCTACATTAAAACGATCCATCGGATTGGTCGGATCACCGGATGAAGGCTTTGGATTTGGATTGGACGCGCTCATGGAATAGCTCTGAAAAGAGGTGGGAACTATAGAGCAGACTCCCGAAATCGCGAGTCCTGATGATGTCCTTATAAGATGAGATAGCAGGATAGGCTCTATTCTGATTAATGATTAAGGAAAGGTGAGTGGATCGTAACCCGTTAATAATAAGCTTATTGATCCAAGCGAACGAGCCGAAGGTTGTAAGTTAGTAATATATTGACATATCATGATTTCTTGATATAACATAAATCATGGAAATTAAAACAATGAATTTGGGCTACCCGCGTGTTGGCCGTAAGCGGGAGCTAAAAAAAGCGATTGAGCAATATTGGCGAGGGCAGATGGGTGTGGAAGAGTTGGAAGTAACGGCGTCTACCTTGCGTCAGCGACATTGGAAAGAACAGCAGGATGCCGGGGTGAATTTGATACCCAGTAATGATTTCAGCTATTACGATCAGATGCTCGATGCGGTTCTCGATTTTGGTGCTGTGCCCAAACGTTTTCAGGAGTCCGGTTTTTCTTCGGATCTGGATTTGTATTTTGCGATGGCTCGCGGAGTGGCGTCATCTGATGACCAATCAGCGGAGGGAACCTGTTGTGGAGGGGGATCTACGACGGCGTTGGAGATGACCAAATGGTATGACACCAACTATCATTATATGGTGCCGGAATTTGATCGGGAAACAAAATTCACTTTGCGGCGTAACAAGGCGCTTGAGGAATTTGAAGAGGCAAAAGCTTTTGGCTTGGATACGATGCCGGTTCTGATCGGGCCGTTAACATTTTTATTACTGGGTAAAACAGTAAGTGAGGACGATTTTAACGTGCTGGATGAATTGCTGAATCCTTTGGTGGATGTTGTGTGTGAACAAGTAAAGGCACTGGTGAAAGCAGGTGCAAAAACGATCGCTTTTCATGAGCCGCAATTGGTGATGGATTTACCTTCAGGGGCTGAAGACGCCTACCGTTACGCTTACGAAAAAATCCGTTACGCAGTTGACTCGGCTATTCCGGAAGGGAGCGGAACAAGCTTGGTATTGCTCACTTATTTTGATGCATTGCGAGACAATGAACGCTTGGCATTTTCTTTGCCGCTTGATGTGATTCACCTCGATCTGGTTCGCGCTCCGGGTCAGCTTGACTGGGTGCTGACTTCGGTTCCTGATGACAAGAGCATTTCTCTCGGAGTGGTGGACGGTCGCAACATCTGGAAGAATCGCTTTACGGATTCAATCGAAGTGGTGAAACGAGTGGTGGATTGCCTTGGTGCTGACCGGGTGATGGTGGCTCCATCGTGTTCTTTGCAGCACACGCCGATGGATCTTGAGCTGGAAAATGAATTGGATGACGAATTGTCCGATTGGTTGGCATTTGCCAAACAAAAATTGGATGAAGTTCGGGTGATTGCGGCAGCTGCCAGTGGTGATGATTCGGTGGAGGGGCTCGTCGCGGCCAATCGGGTATCGTGGGAGAAAAGGTTGAATAGCGAATCGATTCACAATTCAGAAGTACAGGCACGTCTTGCAGCGATCGGTTCCCAGGACTGGCAACGCGAAACGCCTTACGCGGAACGATTTAAAACCCAGCAAACAAAGTTGGCTCTGCCATTGTATCCGACAACGACAATTGGTTCTCTACCGCAAACAGCAGACGTTCGCAAAGCGCGGGCGGAAATGAGGAAAGGTCTCTTGAGCGATGCGGATTATGACGCTTTTCTTGAGGAAAAAACGTTGGAATCTATCAGGTGGCAAGAAGAGATTGGAGTGGACGTATTGGTTCACGGTGAGTTTGAGCGCAATGACATGGTTGAGTATTTTGGTGAAGCGCTGGAAGGTTTTGCCTTTTCACGTTTCGGCTGGGTGCAGAGTTATGGAACGCGTTGCGTGAAACCGCCGATCATTTTTGGAGATGTGAGCCGTCCTGAAGCGATGACCGTGAAATGGACTCGCTTTGCTAAGGAAAACACCGACCGACCGGTGAAGGGAATGCTGACGGGGCCGATCACTATTTTGCAGTGGAGTTTTGTCAGAGATGATCAGGCGCGGAAAGATACAGCATGGCAAATTGCGTTGGCGATACGGGACGAGGTCAACGATCTCGAAGCGGCAGGTATCGATGTGATTCAGATTGACGAGCCGGCTCTGCGTGAGGGCTTGCCGTTGAGGGAAACCAACTGGTCGGTTTATCTGGATTGGGCGACCAAAGCTTTTCGGATCTCAGCATCCGGGGTGAAGGATTCGACGCAAATCCATACGCACATGTGTTATTGCGAGTTTAATGACATCATTGATTCGATTGCCGCTCTGGATGCCGATGTGATTTCGATGGAAGCTTCACGTTCACAGATGGAATTGCTGGAGGGCTTCCGTGATTTCAAATACCCGAACGGAATCGGGCCGGGGGTGTGGGATATTCACAGCCCAAGGGTTCCGGACGAAACAGAGATGGTGTCACTATTGGAAAAAGCGACTGACCTGCTTCCCAAGGAAGCGATATGGGTCAATCCTGATTGCGGCCTGAAAACGAGGGATTGGTCAGAGACCAAAGCAAGCATGAAAAACATGGTGAGCGCGGCGCGCAAACTGCGTGAAATGCACGCCGTTTGAGGAAAAGGGTGAATAGGTAAAAAGAAAAAGGGATCGCTGAAAAGCGATCCCTTTGTGGTTTCGCGTTCTATGTCGCGAAAGTATATTGAAGAGTAGTCTCAGTCAGCTGCGTTTGCGGAGTCTTCGATGAATTCAACAGCCGACTTCACGATTTCGTAGAAGCTACCTGGTTCGAGGCTGGCGCCTCCGACCAAGAATCCGTCGATGTCGTCCTGAGCGATCAATTCGCGGGCGTTGTTGGGTTTCACGCTGCCGCCGTATTGGATGCGCACCTTTTGAGCAGTATCTTCACCATATTTTTCAGCTAGAACGGAACGTATAAAAGCGTGGGCATCCTGAGCTTGCTCTGGTGTTGCGTTACGACCAGTGCCGATCGCCCAGACAGGTTCGTAAGCGATCACGGTATCGGTGATGCGACGAGCACCCACTTCGGCGAGGCTGCCTTCGAGTTGGGTTTTGAGAACCGTTTCCACCTGCTCGGCATCACGTTGCTCAAGGGTTTCGCCCACACATAAAATCGGTTTGATGCGCGCTTCGTGCGCGGCCAAAACTTTGCGGTTAATGAATTCGTCGGTTTCACCAAACAGAGCACGGCGTTCGCTGTGTCCAAGAATCACATACTGGGTGTGCAATTCTTTCAGCATCACCGCACTGATTTCTCCGGTATAAGCTCCAGCGGGTTCCGGAGACATATTCTGGGCGGCGAGTGCCACAGCACTGCTTTCAGAAAGAGATTTTGAAGCCTCTGCCAATGAAATGAAAGGAGGAGCCACAACCACATCGACTGCGCTTTGTGATTTGAAAAAGCGCAGGAAGGTTCGCAGGAACCCGTCTGTTTCCAGAGGGGTCATGTGCATTTTCCAGTTCGCTGCGATGATGTATCTGCGGTTGCCAAACATAATTTATATAAGCCAGAGGCGGTAGTTATTATCTAATAGGAATTATTTTTCCGAAAGGGCAGCAATGCCTGGAAGAGTCTTGCCCTCCAGCAGTTCAAGGGAAGCCCCTCCGCCGGTGGACATAAAGGTCATTTGATCGGCGAGGCCATATTTATTTACAGCGGTTACCGAGTCGCCGCCGCCGATAATGCTGACAGCATCAGAATTGGCCACCGCCTCGGCGATCGCTTTCGTGCCCTTGGAAAATTTATCAATCTCAAAGACGCCCATAGGACCATTCCAGATGATGGTGCCTGCGGTAGCAATTTCGCGGGAAAATTCTTCAATGGCTTCCGGTCCGATATCCAGCCCCTCCCAGTCATCGGAGATGCCGCCTTTTCCGTCAGGGCCGTAAACCTCTGTGTAGCGGGCGTTCGCGTCTTCGCCAAAAGCGTCGGCTTCCAGGTTGTTAGCAGGTAAAAGGAAGCGAGTATTTTTTTCTTTCGCTTGTTTCAGGATGTCCAGTGCAAGATCAAGTTTGTCATCTTCGCAGATGCTGTTGCCGATGCCGTATCCCTGGGCTTTGCGAAAAGTGTAGGCCATGCCCCCGCCGATGATAACTGAATCGGCTTTGTCGAGCAGGGCGGTGATGACTTCGATTTTGTCAGAGACTTTGGCACCCCCCATGATGACGAGGAAGGGGCGTTTGGGTTCGCGTAATTCTTCCTGAAGATATTTTA
Source organism: Verrucomicrobiota bacterium (assembly GCA_013152075.1). Taxonomy (GTDB): domain Bacteria; phylum Verrucomicrobiota; class Verrucomicrobiia; order Verrucomicrobiales; family DEV007; genus JAADHD01. Next base: position 4,794 of record JAADHD010000478.1, read on the forward strand.
GCTCTCGTTCGACGAGAAATCCCATCGCACAGGTGTCGATGTGATCGGTCACACCCGCGGTGGATGCATGTGCCCGGTGAGCGGTGCCGAAGGCGTCGTTGACAAAAATATCACCGTGCGCGGCCAGCTTGGCGGCGAAGGCAGAATCGTTCGCCGTTTCTTCGTTGTGGTAACGAACGTTTTCAAGTAGCAGAACTTGTCCGTTGGCTAACTGCTCGACAGCAGTGGTTACTTCTTCCCCGATGCAGTCATCGGCAAAAGCGACCGGAGCATCAATCAGTTCACCCAGACGTTCGGCTACTGGTTTTAAGGAAAATTCCGCTTTGCGCTCACCTTTGGGACGTCCCAAATGAGACATCAACACCACACGCGCGCCGTTTTTGATCAGGTGCTCGATGGAAGGCAGGGCTGCTTGGATTCGAGTGTCATCGGTGATGACGCGTTGAGATCCATCGTCAGAATCCTTTAACGGAACATTGAAATCCACGCGCATGAGAACGCGGTTCCCTTCAACTTCAAGATCCTGAATAGTGAGCTTGGCCATGTGCCGGTGTTTGAGCGGAATTTTGTGTTTAGAAGAAACCCGCCGGAACGCTTGGCGTTCTGACGGGTTATAAGCGTTTCAGCAGATGATTAAAGGCTGCTTCCAAGCAGCGCCATGGCTTCACCAGCGCGGTTGCTGTAACCCCATTCGTTGTCGTACCATCCGACCACTTTCACGAAAGTGCCGTCAGTGACCATGGTGAGGTCAGAATCAAGGATGCAGGAGTGTGGATTGCCGACAATATCTTTCAGCACCAGTGGATCGGTGCTGAATTGAAAAATCCCTTTCATAGGACCTTCAGCAGCTTCTTTGTATTTATCATTGAGTTCCTCGACGCTGGTTCCTTTGGAAAGCACAGCGGTGAAATCGGTGA
>JAADHD010000126.1 GCA_013152075.1 Verrucomicrobiota bacterium
AATCAAATGTCCGGCCGGACATTTGATTGTCGCACCTTAGGGGTAATAAATTCCGGTTTTTGCGGGAAAAGAGGGGCCTGGAGATGTTTCGCTTGCTTCATTTCCTTAGCCTGACGCGTATGCGCGGCCGCGGGACGAATAAGAGAAGGGAGAGAGATTGAATATGGGGAACGCAGTAGGGGGGGAGATGTTGCAAAACCCTGAATTATAATTAAGCGTTTGGAAATTATTTCTTTAAAACAAAAAATCCTTCTTTTTCTTTCTCCCATTCGCGTTTATTAGCGTCCATCGTGACTCGCCATAGCTATTTTAGCGACGGCAGTTCGCGGTTCTCTTATAGTTTATTTATAATGTCATCTATACAGGATAAAATTTCATCTGGCGAGGCAGTGGTTACTGTTGTGGGTATGGGTTATGTTGGCCTGCCTCTGGCATTAAATTTTGCGAAGGCTGGTCTGCAGACTTTTGGTTTGGATATTGACCCGGGCAAGGTGGAAACGCTCAATCGCGGGGAGAGTTATATTGAGCACATTGACGCTACAAGAATTGCGGCGGTCCGTGAGGGCGGCAATTTTGAAGCGACGACGGATTTTTCCTGCGTGGAAAAGAGCGATGCTATTGTCATATGTGTACCGACTCCCTTGACGAAACATCATGAGCCGGATTTGAGTTATGTGGTCAGCACGGTGGAATCGATCGTACCGCATTTGAAAGCTGGGCAGTTGGTCAGTCTCGAAAGCACGACCTATCCCGGCACAACCGATGAAGAATTGTTGCCTCGAATTGAAGCCAAAGGATTAAAAGTAGGAGAAGACGTTTACCTTGTCTTTTCACCAGAGCGTGAAGATCCGGGCAATCCTGACTTTACTAATACGACTATTCCAAAAGTGATTGGTGGAACGACTCCGACCTGCCTAGAAGTAGGGTGTGCACTCTATGAAAAAGTTTGTGACCAAGTGGTTCCTCTTAGCTCGACGAGGGCGGCCGAGTTCACCAAGTTACTGGAAAATATTTATCGTTCGGTCAATATCGGCTTGGTCAATGAAATGAAAATCGTAGCCGAGGCTATGAATGTCGACATTTGGGAGGTCATTCGAGCAGCAGCGACCAAGCCCTTCGGCTTTACTCCTTTTTATCCCGGGCCGGGCTTAGGTGGGCACTGTATTCCTATTGATCCGTTTTATCTGACTTGGAAGGCGAAGGAATATAATATCCACACGCGCTTTATCGAACTGGCTGGAGAAATCAATGAATCCATGCCGCAGTATGTGGTGCATCGGGTGAGTGAAAAGCTCAACGAGCAAAGCAAAGCATTGCGCGGCAGCCGAGTGCTAATCATGGGGCTGGCTTACAAATCCAATGTTGATGATGTGCGGGAATCGGCCAGTTTTAAATTGATGGATTTGCTCGCAGATCAAGGAGTGGAGGTCGATTATTTTGACCCCCATGTGTCGGCTGTTCCGCCGACCCGCGAACACGCTCGCTGGACTGGGCAAAAATCGATTGAGTGGGAACAGGATAGGGTTTCGAGCTATGACTGTGTGTTAATTGCCACCGCCCATGATAAATACAATCTGGATGAGACCGTCGCTTGGTGTGAGACCATCGTGGATACGCGCAATGTCTTCGGTGATCGGGAAATGAAACCCGGCCAACTCACTAAAGCGTGAGGAGGGAATGATTTTCCACGAAGGACACAAAGAAGCACGAAGCAAGAGAGTTGGGGAAGGGGATTGGAAAAGATATAATTTAGTAACCTTTGAGTATCCCATTCCTACAGCCTAAACACCTACAGACTACAGACTAATTATATGATAGCAGTTATTGGAGCAGGAAATTGGGGGCGCAATTTGGTGCGCACCTTTTCGGGAATGGACGCACTTTCGGCTGTTGCCGAGGCGAGTGACGAATTGCGGGCGAAGCTGGCGGAGGACTATCCTGATTTGAATCTCCACGCGGACTACGCGGAGTTATTGGACTCGGATGAAATCAAGGCGGTGGCGATTGCTACTCCGGCCCCAACTCATCATGCCGTGGCAAAAGCTTTTTTGGAAGCGGGAAAGGATGTGTTTGTCGAAAAACCCATGACGATGACTGCGGTGGAGGCGGAAGACCTTATCGAGATCGCAGATAAAAATGATCGTGTGTTGATGGTGGGGCATTTGCTGATGTATCAGCCTGCTATAGAAAAGATCAAAGAGCTTATCGATGAGAGAGCTGTGGGTGATGTGTTTACGATTCATCAGGATCGCAAAAAGCTGGGACGAGCGCGCAAAGTCGAGAATGTATTATGGAGTTTCGGAGTTCATGATGTGGCGGTATTACTACATCTTGTGGGAGATGCACCGATAAAAGTGGATGCCTTTGGTCACAGTGGACTGCAGCCCGAATTGGGAATTGAAGATGACGTGTATCTGCATCTGGGTTTTGCGAGTGGAGTTCAGGCGCATCTTCATAATTCCTGGCTGTGGCCGGAAAATCGTCGCTGTCTGACAATTGTCGGATCTGAAGGTGTGTTGGTTTACAATGAAATCGAGCAGACCGTTAAGCTTCATCGCCAGAGTATCGACTCCGAGACTCTGGACATTACTAACGAAGGCGAGGAAATTGTGCATGAGGGTGCCAAACAACCTTTAGAAATAGAATTGGCTCATTTTTTGAATTGCATTGAAACGCGTGAAATCCCTAAATCCGATGGGCGCTCCGGATTAGAGGTGATCCGAGTCCTCGAAAAAGCCAAGATCAAGGACTAGATGAGAACCGCGAATGGACGCGAATTCACGCTAATAATAAGTGGAAAAAATTAGAGGCTATAAATAATTGAGGGAAAATCTGGGTATTTTTTTATTTTCTCGGATTTCTTGTTCAAAAGCTGTCTCACTTAAATCAAATTTCTTCTAATATATTTTTCCTATTTGCGTCTATTAGTGTCCATTCGCGGTTCTCTTAGTTTTCCCCATGTCTTTTCATCCAACAGCAGTGATCGATGACGGAGCCCTTATTGGTGAGGGTACCAAAGTCTGGCATTTTGCTCATATATGTGATGGTGCCCAGATCGGTGAGCGATGCAGTTTTGGTCAAAATACCATGGTAGCGGGCGGGGTTCGTATCGGTGATAACGTCAAGGTGCAAAACAATGTGGCCATTTACACTGGCACTGAAATCGAAGACGACGTTTTTCTCGGGCCGTCCTGTGTGCTGACCAATGTTACTAACCCGCGATCACAGGTAGTCCGACGCGGGCTATATGAAAAAACACTCATCCGGCGTGGAGCGACGGTTGGAGCAAATGCCACGATTGTGTGTGGCATCACCCTGGGCCGTTACGCTTTCATTGCAGCTGGAGCTGTAGTGGCGAAGGATGTGCCTGACTACGGTCTGGTTCTTGGCGTGCCGGGCAAACTGGCAGGCTATATGAGCCGCCATGGACATCCATTGAAGTTTGGAGAGGGCAATCGCGCCACATGCCCTGAGTCAGGGTTTGTTTACGAGAAAAACGGTGAAAAAGTCCGTTGCCTCGACCTCGACGAAGAGCAGCCTCTGCCCGATGAGCTGAGTGAGGGCGCAAAAAGCTACGATGACTTCAAGGGAAAGTGAAGAAGGGGGATGAACCGCGAACCTCCTATGCCAAGGCTTCGGCGGTCAAGATGGACGCTAATCCCGCGACTGCGGGACGAATAAGAGGGGGTGGGGCTGAAAGAGGAGGGATGGGAAACACAGTAGTGGGGAAGCTGATGTCGGAAAATTCCATATTGTAAATAAAGTGTTCCAAATTTATTTCTGTAAAACAAAGAATCCTTCTTTTTCTTTTCCCTATTTGCGTTTATTAGCGTCCATTCGCGGTTCTCTATATTATTTTTAAATTATGCCAGTACCATTACTCGACGTTAACGCTCAGAATTTGCCGCTCGAAGACGAGCTGACAGCTGCTTTCACCGAAGTCCTGCATCACGGACGTTTTATCAACGGGCCGGAAGTGAAAGGACTCGAAGACGAAGTGGCTGCTTTTCTGAAATTGCCCCATGCCATCGGGGTGTCTTCGGGAACCGATGCTTTGCTGTTGGCTTTCATGGCCCTCGATTTTGGTCCGGGGGATGAGGTGCTCTGCCCGACCTTCACCTTTTTCGCTACGGCAGGCACGATTGCTCGCACGGGAGCGACACCAGTGTTCGTCGATTCCTGCCCGGTCAGTTTTAATATCGACATCGAAGACGCCAAACGCAAGGTGACAGATAAAACCAAGGCTATCGTGCCGGTGCATCTGTTTGGACAAAGCGCCGACATGGACGCGGTGAATACATTTGCGAAGGAGCACGAATTGCGCGTTGTCGAAGACGGTGCCCAGGCGATCGGAGCTGCGTATAAAGGGACTAGTTCCGGTGGGTTAAGCGATTTTGGAACCTTTAGCTTTTTCCCCAGCAAAAACCTTGGTGGATTCGGTGATGGGGGAATGGTGGTTTGCAATGATCCTGAACTGGAAGAGAAGGCTCGCATCATGCGTATGCATGGAGGTAAACCGAAATATTATCACCATGTCGTGGGAGGTAATTTCCGACTCGACACGCTGCAGGCGGCACTGCTTTTGGTAAAATTGAAGCGCTATAAAGAATACACCGCTGCTCGTCAGGCGAACGCAGCCTATTACGGCGAAAAGCTCGACGAACTGCCTGGTGTTGTGACTGCCGATCTGGCGCATATGGGAAGCGCCGCTGCTCAAAATGAGTGGCTGGATGGTCAGGCGGCCAAATTGGTGTTGCCGATCATTATTCCAGAGAATACTCACATTTGGAACCAATACACCCTGCGCGTAATCGGTGAAGGACAACGTGACGCCCTTCGTGAGCACTTGACCGGACTTGGCATTGGCAGTGAAATTTATTATCCACTGACCATGGATCAGCAGCCTTGTTTTCAGAGCCTGCCGGAAAGCTCACGAGCCCACTGTGGTGTTTCCCATCAACTTTCAGGCGAAGTGTTGAGCATTCCTGTATTCCCTGAGCTGAAGCCCGAACAACGTGATGAAGTAGTGGCGGCAATCGGAGGCTTTGTGGGAGGCTGATCCACGAAGTGCACTAAGATGCACGAAGGAAGAGGGATTCGGTAGGGATGAGCGGCTCGCTCGTCCGTGGGGGAGATGTGAGACGCGAAAGAAGAGGGGGATGAGCGCGAACTTATTTATACGATTTCACCCTCCACCTGTCTTTTTATTCAGTAGAGCGGATGTCTGCTTGCATGTGCGACTGCAGCGAAAATGATCATCTCACCGCGTATGAAATAGGGTAAATAATAGGGGAATACAGCAAGGGTGGTGTGCCGATAATCACCCGAGCGCTCTCAAGAGGAATGTCGAATGTCTCGTCCCGCGATATGCGGGGTGACGACACGGAATCAGGCTAACAGGCGCAAAGCCGCCGACTCGATGGTAGCCTGTGGGCATCGCCCCAGGATAATGGGAAGCAAAAGTATCAAGCCCCAAAGGGGGCGGTGCTAATCCCAAGGCTTTAGAGCCGGTTGGTGGGCGAAACAAATTCTACTCGTGAGATGTGAATGAGCTGTTCCGGTCTTATCGGGTGATTATTCGGGTTTCAACACTTTGATCTCGAGTTCATGTAGATGTCGGTAATGCTTGGCGGTTGCCGTGACCAAGGGCAGTTGGTGCTCGCTTGCTGTGGCAGCTATGATCGCATCAGCCGATCTCATGCCGTG
>JAADHD010000253.1 GCA_013152075.1 Verrucomicrobiota bacterium
TCTGCAGATCTCGGCGGAACGAGTATGGAACCAGGCCGGCCCGGAAGTCTCAGTCAACTACCGCAATCTGACAAAATTGCATTTTCGGGTTTACCGCTATTCCTGGAATGAGATGCGAAAAAAGAACTTCTGGAATCCGGACGTCCTCAATGATCGCAAACGAATCGATCTGTTGTTGGGAAAAAAAGCACAACGAGAGTGGAGCGTGGATTTGCCAGTCACTGCTGATTTCCAAGTACGCACGGAGGCGGTCACCGTGCCCGATGATTTGGACGCGGGCTTTTATTTTATTCTCTCCAGTAACAAGAAAGATTTCCGGGATGAAAAACAAAACCAGGTTCACATCACCGGATTCTGGGTGAGCCGTCTGGCGCTCATCATGAAAACGTCCTACTCATCCGACCAGATCGAAGGAATAGTCCTCGATGCCATTTCCGGCGAACCTGTCAAAGCAGCCAAAATCACCGCCTGGACTGAAGAAGGTCGTAAAAAACCTTTTTGGACTGGATCGGTGAAAACCGATGCCAACGGGCTATTCCACTTCAAGGGCAAAACCGACAGCTCTTACCAATTGCTCGCCGAACATCAAGGGCAAGCCATCTCGACCATGCAGCAAATGCGCTCAGCTCGAACCCCCAAAGAACGCCCCCATGAACAAACTTACTTCTTCACCGACCGCGCTCTCTACCGCCCTGGCCAGACAATTCAATACAAAGGCTTGAGTGTTTTCTATGATCAAAAGAACAATGACTATCACCCACTCAAACAACGCAAAATCACGGTGATCTTTCAAGACGTGAACGGCAAGCAAATCGCCGAGCAAACCCACACCAGCAATGCCTTCGGATCTTTCTCCGGAAGTTTCACCGCCCCTCGCGACCGACTAATGGGACGCATGAGCCTGCGTAGCTCCAACACCAATGGATCCACCTCTGTAACCGTGGAAGAATACAAACGCCCCAAGTTTAAAGTAGAAATCACCAGTCCGAGCAAACCTGCCAAATTGGGCGAAAAAGTCACGGCCAACGGCAAGGCCACTGCCTACACCGGCGCGCCCATCGACGGCGCAAAGGTTAGCTTTCGGGTCATGCGACAGGTTCATTACCCTAGCTGGTGGCACTGGTGTTTCTGGTGGCGCCAGCCTCAAAGGGGAAATCAAGAGATCGCCCATGGCATCACCACCAGCAACAAAGACGGATCCTTTGACATCCCCTTCACCGCCAAGCCGGCTCCCGGAGTAAGCGAAGAAGACGAAGCCACCTTTCAATTCACCGTCTTTGCCGATGTCACTGACAGTGCCGGCGAAACCCGCTCCGACCAACGCAGTGTCCGGGTTGGATTCGCCACTTTAAAAGCCTCGCTCTTCGCCGAGCAATGGCAGGAAACAGGTAAAGCGGTCGAAATCTCTGTTCACAGCAACTCCCCCGATGATGCGCCGCGCGCCGCCAAGGGGATAATCAAAATTTATCCGCTGGAGCAACCCGACAAAGTGCAACGTGCCCGCCTGACATCCAACCTTTACCGCTGGCGTCAGCAGGGTCCACCCCAACCCGACCCCTCCAATCCCGATTCATGGGAAAATGGCAAGCTGTTGGCAGAACTCCCCTTTGTCACCGGCGAAGACGGCAAGGGCAAAGTCTCCCTTGATTTAAACAGCGGCATCTACCGAGCCATACTCGAAAGCACTGACGCCTTTGGTAAAAAAATTCAGGCACAGCTCCCGATTCGGGTCTTTGAACGTCAGGCGAAAAACTTCTCGGTCAATATCCCCTTTCAAGTGGCTTCTCCGCAATGGAGTTTGCAACCGGGCGAAACCTTCACCGGCTTGTGGGGAAGTGGTTACGATCAAGCACAAGCCTTGGTCGAGATTTTTCATCGGGGAAAAGCAATTCAACGCTTCTGGACCACTCCTGGGCAAAGTCAGATTTTGATGCAGCAAAAAATCGGCGAAGAACATCGCGGCGGCCTTCGTTTATTTGTCACCATGGTAAAAGACAACCGTGCCTACACCGCACAATATAAGATCCACGTGCCCTGGTCGAACAAGAATCTCACGCTCAAGTGGCAACGCCATCGCTCGAAGCTCGAGCCCGGCTCCAAGGAAAAATGGTCGGTCACCATCAAGGGCCCGGACGCTCAAAAACAAATGGGCAACTTGAGCGAAATGGTCGCCACTCTTTATGATGAGTCTCCTATCTGCCGCACCATTGGATGCAAAACCTGAATGTTTTTTATCAGGATAACCACTACCGCCACATCCGATTTCAAAACAGACTCAATCGAATGAATCATATTCGCGGCAGCTGGCCGAGGACTTTTCTGGGAGGCGCTTTGCGTTACCGACATTTCCCAACAAGCATCGGATCTTTCCGTAACCACGCCCGCTTGGAAAAAGGCGGCTTCGCTATGGGAATGAGCATCAGCGCTAAGGAGGAGATGTCCGATGGCGTAGCTGCTGCTCCTATGGCGAAAAGAAAGGCTGATAAAGGAGAAGCCGACCCCTTTGCTGAAACTAAAGAGAGAAGCGCCACCAACAACTCGTCCATCAATCTCGACCAAGTCTCCGCGCGCACCAATCTTAACGAAACCGCCTTTTTCCTACCCCACCTCACATCCCTAAAAGACGGCTCGGTCAAACTCGACTTCACCATGCCGGAAGCGCTCACCTCATGGAAGTTCTTCGCTTTTGCCCACGACCAAGAACTGCGCAGTGGTTTCCTCACCGACTCGGTGATCACCGCCAAAGACCTGATGCTGCAACCCAACCCACCACGCTTCCTGCGTGAGGGCGATACTCTGGAATTCAGCGTCAAACTCAGCAACCAATCAGACCAAATCATGAAAGGCAAAGTCCGCCTCAGCCTGTCCGATGCACGCACCCTGGATCCAGCTGACAAACAACTCGGCAACCAACAGCCTGAGCTGGATTTCGAAATCCCCGCCAAGGAATCGCGCAGCTATTCGTGGAAACTACACGTGCCGGACGGACAGGGTTACCTCATCTACAAAGCCGTCGCCTCCACTGGAAAACTCTCCGACGGCGAAGAAGGTTTCCTGCCCGTTCTGTCTCGCCGCATTCTGGTGACCGAATCCCTACCACTGCCGATTCGCGGCAAAGGAGAAAAAACTTTCGAGTTTGAAAAGCTGCTCAAGTCCGCAGACTCCGACACTCTGCAACACCAAAACCTGACCGTGCAAATGGTATCCAATCCTTCGTGGTATGCCGTCATGGCGTTGCCCTACCTGATGGAATTCCCCCACGAATGCTCTGAGCAGATTTTTAATCGTTATTACGCCAATACCCTCGCCCAACACCTGGTCACCTCCGATGCCAAGATCGAGCGCATTTTCAAACAATGGCAGGGAACGGATGCCCTCGACTCCCCCTTGGAGAAAAACCAGGATCTCAAACAAGTCATGCTCGAAGAAACCCCGTGGCTGCGCCAGTCCAACAAAGAGAGCGAAGCGCGCAAAAACGTCGGCGTTCTATTCGACAAAAACCGCACCCGCTCCGAGCTGATACGAAACCTGCGCAAACTCGCCCAGCAACAAGAGAACAACGGCTTGTGGCCCTGGTTCCCCGGCGGACGCGGCAATGAGTTCATCTCCCTCTACATCAGCACCGGCTTCGGCCGCCTGCGCCATCTCGGCGTGAAAGATATCGACGTCGCCCCCGCGATCAAATCACTCAAAGCTCTCGATGCCTGGATTGACAAAAGTTATCGACAAATACTCGCCAAGGGTCATCCGGATGAAAATCATCTCAGCCCGACAGTCTGTTTTTATCTCTACGGCCGCAGCTTTTTTCTCAAGGATCAAAAAATCGACCCGCAACATCAAAAAGCACTGACTTACTTCCATGGTCAGGCAGAAAAATACTGGCCCGAGCTCAATAACCGGCAAAACCAGGCTCACCTCGCTATCGCCCTGCAACGTTTTGGCATTTTCCCGCAAACATCAAAAGACATCATGGTCTCGCTGAAGGAACGCGCGATCAATGATGAGGAGCTCGGCATGTTCTGGCGCGATACCGAGTTTAATTACTGGTGGTACCGTGCCCCGATCGAAACCCAGGCGATGATGATCGAAGCCTTCGACGAAGTCGCCAAAGACAAGGTCGCGGTTGAAAATCTCAAAGTCTGGTTATTAAAACAAAAACAAACTCAGGACTGGAAAACCACCAAAGCCACCGCCGACGCCATCTACGCCCTGCTGCTGCGCGGAACCAACCTGTTGACCTCCGACGAATTGGTTGAAGTCTCCCTCGCTGGAAAAACCCTGGTGCCGGAAAAAGTAGAAGCCGGCACCGGCTTCTACCAGCAACGTTTTGGCAAAGGCGAAATCCAACCCGGACAAGGCAAAGTCAAAATCAGCAAAAAAGACGACGGCGTCGCCTGGGGCAGTTTGCACTGGCAGTATCTCGAAACGATTGAAAAAATCACCCCGCATGAAGGCACTCCGCTCACCCTGAAAAAGACCCTGTGGCGTAAAGTGAACAGTGACAAAGGCCCGGTGCTCAAAGCCATCAAAGCGGATACCCCATTACAAGTCGGCGATGAATTACTCGTCCGCCTTGAGCTGCGCAGCGACCGTGACATGGAATACCTGCATCTCAAAGACCAACGCGGCAGCGGCACCGAACCGGTCAACGTGCTGTCACGCTACAAATACCAGGACGGCCTAGGTTACTACGAAAGCACTCGCGACACCGCCAGTCATTTTTTCATCGATTACCTGCCCAAGGGCACTTACGTCTTCGAATACAGCCTGCGTATTTTCCACAAAGGCAGCTACACAAGCGGCATGGCCAACATCCAGTGCATGTATGCCCCCGAATTCAACAGCCACTCGCAGAGCTTTAAGCTGGAGGTAAAATAACACTGTTCAAATACGGTTTCCCTGGTCTGTATTTCAAATTTGATGAAATATTCAAACTCTCTCGATATGTACAAATTATATGACGTCGCAACAGAAGAGGCCTAAACTTCCAGCCCGCACATGAAAAATATGAACTCTTTTATCCATTCCTTGATTTGCTCATGCCTGCTGATTGCCGCTACTCCGGCAAAGGCAAAAACCACCAAAGCCAATTATCCAGGCGCTACGGCTGAGATTTACAAACACGCTTCCGGCGACGATCTGTATCTCTACATTTTCAATCCCGAAGGGCACGACGCGGCCAAAGACAAACGCCCGGCTATCGTATTTTTCTTTGGCGGAGGATGGAACGGAGGCAGTACTGGTCAGTTCAAACAACACGCCGCTTATCTCGCATCGCGAGGCATGGTCGCGATCCTCGCTGACTACCGTGTCGCCAGTCGGCAGAAAACCACTCCCAGAGAATGTGTCGCCGATGGGAAGTCTGCCGTGCGGTGGATCCGAAAAAATGCCACTCGTCTCGGCATCGATGCAAACCGAATCGCCGCAGGCGGAGGATCGGCCGGTGGTCATGTTGCGGCCACCACCGGAATCATCAAGGGGCTTGATGATCCGGCAGACGATCAATCCGTCAGCTCAAAAGCCAACGCTTTGGCCCTTTACAACCCAGTTTACGACAATAGCCCTGAGGGATATGGTTATAGCCGCGTCAAAGACTACTGGAAGGAAATCTCACCGTTACAGAACATCGACAAAGACTCTCCCCCCACCATTGTTTTCCTTGGCACCAAGGACAATCTCATCCCGGTAACCACAGCAGAAAGCTTCAAAGCCAAAATGCAAGAAGCCGGGGTCAGATCAGAACTCCACCTCTACAAGGATCAACCCCACGGCTTTTTCAATGAAGGCAAAGGCGGAAGTGACATTTTCCTCGATACTTTAAGGAAGACAGATGCATTCTTGGTAGAAATCGGCTACCTTGAAGGCACCCCCACGGAAGAACAGCTCAAGGCAGCTTCCAAGTCTAAGAAAAAGAAGTAATGAAGCCCCGCCTTTCTAAATTACGATCACGTCTGCCAGCCTCTTGTGCAGCTGGGATTGGAATTTACCTAACAGGGCTCACTCACTGTTTTTCCGCCGAGTCGGAAATTCAGTTCAACCGTGACATCTTGCCCATTCTTTCGGATAAATGTTATCACTGTCACGGACCTGACGAAGAATCTCGTGAAGCCGAACTGCGCCTCGATATCCTGGAAGGCTCGACAGCCGACCTCGGAGGCCATGCGGCCATCGTTCCCGGCAAACCGGAAAAATCCGAACTCCTCAAACGGATAACTCACGACGATAAAGGCGAAATGATGCCGCCCCCCAAGACGAACAAATCTCTCACTGACAAGGAAAAAAAACTGCTTTCAAAATGGATCGCCGAGGGCGCTGAATATCAGGAGCATTGGTCTTTTCTTCCACTTGCCCACGAACCACCACCGCAAGTCAAAAATAATAAAAGCCTTAAAAATACCTTGGATCATTTTGTTCAGGCGAAACTGGAAAAACAGGGGCTGACGATGTCACCCGAGGCCAACCCTTCAACACTGGTTCGTCGACTCTATATCGATCTACTCGGTTTATTACCTCCTCCTGAATTGGTCAAAAAATTCCGCGACAGTTATGCTGTTAATCCTGACGACACCTACCTGCAACTTGTCGATGCCCTGCTCAACAACCCCCACTATGGTGAACGCTGGGGGCGTCATTGGTTGGATCAAGCACGCTACGCAGATTCCAACGGCTACACCATTGACGGTGACCGGGTGATGTGGCCCTATCGTGATTGGGTTATCCGGGCAATCGGTGATGACCTTCCCTTTGATCAATTCACCATCGAACAAATCGCAGGTGACCTGTTGCCAAACCCGAAGAAATCCCAGCTGGTCGCCAGCGGTTTCCATCGCAACACCCTGATCAACCAGGAAGGGGGCACGGATGACGAGCAGTTCCGCATCGAGGAAGTCATCGATCGAGTCAATACCACCAGTGCAGTCTGGCTCGGGCTCACCGTTGGATGCGCGCAATGCCATAACCACAAATTTGATCCCATCGCCCAGAAAGAGTTTTATAATTTGTTCGCTTTTTTCAACAGCACCCAGGACGTCAACAACACCGGCCCAACACTCGAAGTCAGCCAACGCGAACTTTTCATCGATGAGTTCGATCCAAAAATTTCCAAACAGCTCGAAGACGCTCGTGACGATCTGTCATCACTGGATCGCGCCAAAAAATTGCGCCAGACAACCTGGGAAAAAAATCGAATCCATAAAAGTTTATCCCAATCTACTGCCAACTGGAAACTGCTGACAGCCACTTCTTTCGAAGCGGAAGGTGGTGCCAAATTGAGAAAACTCGATGACGGCTCCCTGCTCGCAGGAAAGGGCGGCGCTCGCGAAGTTTACAACCTGACTCTTGCCCGACCTGATGAACTGCTTTCCGCCCTGCGCCTCCGAGTTTTGCCCAACACCACTCTACCCAGAACAGGCCCTGGCCTGGCAGGTAATGGGAATTTCATACTCACTTCTTTCGAGGTCTGGCAAGGCAACAAGCGCATCCCCATCAAACGTGCCCAGGCCGATCACGCTCAGCCGGATTTTGCCATCAGTGGCACCATCGACAATAAACCCGACACTGGTTGGGCTATCAATATCGGCGAAGGCTCTGCTCCCGGAGTAAAAATGAATTCAGCACACGAAGCTGATTTTGTTCTAGCCAAAGCCCTGAGCCCCAGTGACGAACCCATTCGCATCACGCTGCGGCACGAAAAAAACGACCACTACAACATTGGACGGTTTGCTATTGATGCGAGCTCAACCACCCCGTCATCAATCAAGGATGAAACACTGCTTGCCGCTCTGCGCACCGGTCCTGAGAAACGTGACAAAGATCAGAAAAA
>JAADHD010000160.1 GCA_013152075.1 Verrucomicrobiota bacterium
AAACCGGCACCCCCAGACGAGTCGAAACTCCACCAAATCTGAATAAAAGAAAAGATTATCTAGGGCCACCTCCACCCAAGCTCGACGACTCTGCACCACGCATGAGAACTTCACCGACAGACGTGACCCCTATAGTTACAGGTGTTCCCACCGGTGCCCTGGCCCCCGACCCCAAGCCAACATCTAACTAGAATTCCTTCAAGCAGGGCGCTGTGAAAAAGAACAGCCCCCCCTATTCCTGCTACATTTTATTACCTTCTAGAGCATGGAGAGCTTGATTATTTACTAAATTTCGGTTACAAACCTCGAGATCATGGCAAAAACGCCTTTCAGAACTGAATTTGCAGGCAGCTTGTTTATCTTTTCTCTCTCCTTTTTATAATTAAATCATGAAAACGGTATCCCGTATCTGCCTACTGGCATTCATCGTCTCTGCAGCCATTTTTTCCAATGGATGTAGCGGCTATCGTCTGGGATCAGTAAAACCCTCGGTATATGCAAACATTAACAGGATTCATGTTCCTACTTTTGAGAATGCAACTCTGGAGCCTAGAATCGCGGTAATGACGACCAACGCGGTTATCAAAAGCCTGCAAGCGGATGGAACTTATCAGATTGCCACCAAAGAAAACTCTGACGCAGTTTTGGTAGGTAAAATCACTCGCATCGAACGACGTCAGTTGCGCGCGGCAAGAAGAGATACCCTGCAAACCAGGGAAATGTTAATTTACATGATTATTGAATGGTCCCTGAAAGATCCGGTTTCGGGTGAACAGCTTGCTTACCGTGAATCTAAAAACATTGACGATTCCAACCGAGACAGTTCTACAAGTTTAAGAATCGTGCCGGGTAGAGTTATCGGACAAACTCAGATTTTCCTGGATCAGAATTTCCAGCTTACAGAAAGAAACGCATTGCCTCTGGCGGCTATGGATGCAGCTAGAATACTGACGGCTCAGCTGAGCGAAGGTTGGTAAAGTAGCTGTCCCTCATATCATCAACTTCCTGTAGCTCCATGCAGGATTTGAATATTTTAAATTCGAAGAAGAACGCCTTGCGTTCTTTTTACGTTTTAAGCCCGAATTCCACAGATTGATGACAGAGGAAGAAAACCATGACAGCAATGGGCGGATTGTATTCATCGCAACACCGATCGGAAATCTGGGAGACATCACCCTAAGAAGTATCGAAGCTTTAAAAGAGGCTGATCTTATTGCCTGTGAAGATACTCGCAGATCATCTAAACTGCTGAACCGATTGGAAATCAAAAAGCCTTTGATCAGTTTTCACGAGCACAATGAAAAAGCCAGGGGGCGACGACTAATTGAAGAGGCGCAAGCAGGGAAGACTATTGCCTGCCTTACGGATGCAGGCATGCCCGGCATATCTGATCCGGGTTATCGTTTGGTTCAGGATTGCCTGAAGGCTGATGTCCCTTTTGATATACTGCCCGGCCCGTCTGCGGTATTGATGGCACTTCTCGGTTCGGGGCTACCTACGGACTCATTTTATTTTGGCGGATTCCTACCACAAAAAAAAGGCAAACGACAAACTGAATTGGAGGAGGCTGTCACGCGCTCCTGTAGTTCCATCTACTTTGAATCACCGCATCGAATTGTAGCTACTTTGACTATAATGAAAGATTTTGCAGCGAATCACCCGCTATGTGTTGCGCGGGAGCTGAGTAAAAAATTCGAAACCTGGTATCGAGGCAGTGTCAGCGAGGTCATCCATAATATGGGAGAAGGCAAAGTGAAGGGAGAAATAACTTTAATCATCGGAGGTAAACAAAAACTCAAAAAGGCGGCTATTGAGAGTCGAGTTTCCGGAGAGTCGGTATAATTTCATCCCTGTACTGACGATTTTTCTGTTGGCCTCCCCACTGCTATATTAAATTTTATGCTGTCGCTTTCGACATATTGGAATGGCCACCGTCACCACGAAGACGGATTGCATATGGTCTACGAGGCTATTTTACTTGGCTTTACCAGCATGCACCTTGCTCAGGATCTGTCGCCTAATCTTATGCAGGGTTTCTATGAAGCCCATAAGCGCAATAGTAGCTTGGGAAACACGTATATGAACTTTTCCGGACTGAAAAATTTCTGTCCACGTTCAGAGCCAAATGCAGAGATGCACGATATCCTCTCTCAGAACGCCGAAAAGCGAGAATTTGCTATTGCTCTCACAAAAAAGACTATCGGTATTGCCGCCGATTTGGACGCTCGGCATGTGGTATTATCTCCAGCTATTTCTTCAATGCCTGATTACACCACAAGGTTAACTGAATTAGTGAAAGACGGTCAACTTTACAGCAAATCTTACGCGGCTCTCAAGCTAGAAATGATTCAGGAACGCGAAAAGCTAGGCGATGCTCATCTTAATGGAATGAGGCGCGCGCTCGATGATCTCATCCCATATGCCCAAGATAAAAACGTTCGCCTTGGACTCGAATGTGGTAAGCGGTTTGAACAGGCCCCAAATGAATGGGAAATAGAGACGCTACTGTCCGAGTATGATACACCCACGCTTGCTTACTGGCACAATTTTGGACATGTACAGTTGAAAGCCAATCTTGGATTACTTAATCATCGGCAGTTTCTGGAAAAAATGCGCGCCCGCTTGATCGGATGTCATGTGAACGATGTGGTCTGGCCCGATGAAGAACATTTTATCCCCTTTCAGGGCAATCTGGACTTTGATCAATTAATCCCCCTGCTTCCTGACAATATTCCTATGGTTTGGGAAATAAAGCCTCGCCTCAAATCGGACGACATCAAAGCCGCTCTCATTCAATGGAAAGAAAAATATGTTGATTAAACGAAGTAAACAAGCGCTAAGCTTTATCCGTGAAAACGACAATAAAACTGTCGTCAAACACGTGTTATCACACGACGCCCACCCCTTGATACAATTCGCAAAATACGGCGTTTGTGGGGTGATCGCTGTCTGTATCCATTATTCCATTGTCTATATATTAGGTTACACTCTTCTGCCCGCAATCGGCACAGAAATCCCCTTGGAACAGAAACAACACAATAGCTTGATCAACAACATTGCGGGCTTTTTTGTCTCGGGCATTGTCGTTTATTGGCTGAACATCAGGTTCGTTTTCAAAACTGGCAAACATAGCCCCCTGGTCGAAATTGCCCTGTTTTTTGCAGTATCAACGCTACCTCTTGCCGCCGGCGTAGGAGTGAACTGGCTGATTTTTCAAAACGCTGAAATGCTTCGCCAATTCCATATGGAAAAATACGTCGAACATTTCGCTAATTTTGGCTTTGTCATAGCATCGGTAATGGTAAATTTCCTCGCCCGAAAATTTATCATATTCAAAGGCTGAGGCCCTACCACCCTACCACGGCGGCAACGGTCCGGTGCCACCATCAAGCACGATGATCGTGCCGTTGATGTAGGACGCTGCGTCGCTCATCAAAAATGCAGCCGTCCTGGCAATATCTTCGGGTTGCCCAAGTCGTCTGGCAGGGATTTTCTTTGCCACCTCTTCATACAACTCTTCAATAGGCCGCTCCCAGCCGTCACAGGTTTCTGCCAACATTGGAGTTTCAATGGTGCCCGGTGATATTCCCACAGATCGTATTTTGCCCGCATGATCTACGGCCAAAGAGCGAACTAACGCTTCCAGAGCAGCTTTTGACGCGCAATACAAAGCGTGAGCAGGGAAAGCAATTTGAGCGGCAACCGAAGTGGTAGTGAGAAAAACTCCCCCTTTGTCATTTTTTTCCATCACCGGAATGCAATGTTTTGCCACCCACAGAGAACCCTTAACATTCACTCCCATCACCTTATTCCAGATGCGCTCATCGAATTCAGTCACCAAACCTTTGCCCCAAACACCCGCGTTGCAATAAACGCCGTCAAGGCGACCAAAGGTCTTAACCGTTTCTGCCACCATACGCTTTACACTTTCTTCATCAGTAACATCTACGTAAACATACTTACCTTCCCCGCCGTCTTCCTGAATTTTTAACTCAAGCGCAACGCCCTCTTCTCTCTGGATAGATGCCGCAACGACCTTGGCTCCCAACTCTGCAAAATGCAGACTGCTGGCAGCGCCCATTCCCGATGTACCGCCGGTGACGATGATGACCTTGTCTTGTAAGCTGTTCATAAAATTTCGGTTCAATTCTTCAAATGATGGTTCCAAGCGCCGGATAGATTAGATATCTGATGGCTGGGGGGTTAATCCAAATCGCTAAATTCACTCGCGCCCTCGCGGAACTGCATGTATTCAAACACGGCTCCATCCTTCATGAAAAAGGCGACCTGTAATCCTTCCATCGGAGTGAATGGTTCGAGAATAACATCCTCACCCTCAAGAGCTGCGTGAATATCATCTACACGAAACGCCACATGGGGCATGTCGCGAATTGGACCACTAACTTCTGAGGCCGCTTCGAAGCGTAGAAACTCCACCCGCATGGGATGATTCTCAGGACGGGTTACCCACACCCGTGTGTCTTCGACAAAAGTTTCGCCCTGCTGCACTTCTTCGGTTGGCATTCCGATATGATGAAAGATTCTCATGGTGACAAATTTCTACACCCGTCTTTTCCATCTGTCATCTATTGGAATTGTTTAGTTACAGGTGTTTGGCAAAACACTGCTGAGTCCGCTTCCACATTTCCGGCGACAGCACATGACCTGCATCCGCTTCAATGTAGTGAGTGAATTGCTCAGGCACCCCCGCCTTGGCATAAGCTCCGGCAATACGGGTAACGCCTTTTTTAGCTTCAACGATGGGGCTACCGCCGTCTAATTCACCTAAATTTAGGTGTAAGGCGCGTGGCGCAATCAAGGCAGCAATTTCCGGGGTATCTCCATACTGTAACCATCCCGGCACAAAATTCGGGAAGCAGTGCAGTAGCTTGTGATTATGAATCGCTTCATAAGTCGGCAGACAACAGTTGCCCACGACACATTTAATTCTTGGCTCCCAGGGACCCACCATCCAAGCATGAGTCGATCCCATTGAATGGCCGTAACAACCTATGCGTTGGTCATCGACTTCCGGCCGGAGACAAAGATAATCAATCGCCCGGCGCATATCCAGAATGTTTTTCCAGGCCATGGACTTTCCTTTGACCACGTATTCGAGAAACATAAAACGCTCGTAATTCCCTTTTTTGAGTTTTTTATTTGGATCCTGCCGTTCCTCAAAACACAAAGCGTCAGGGCACAATACCACATAACCCTCTTTCACTAATGCCACTCCAGTATGATGCATCGCATCGCCATCGAGGCCAGCAGGCTCACTTTTCCCAAGATGGTATTGTCCACCATGTTGATGCCAGATAGCCACTGCTGGAGCCGCGTTATTTCCATCCACCCCGTCAGGAATCAAAAGCATGGCCGGAACCACATCTCCGGGTTCGACTTCGTAAGTGAGTGATTCAATGCGATACCCATCTTTCTGAATCGTTTCCCGAATTTTCGGCTTCAAGTCCCCTGTCTGCGGCCAATCTCCTCCTAGGCAGTTACCCAGGGCAGTTTTCATTTCATCCGGTTCTAATGTATCCATAGTAATTTTATTTTCTGGCAATGATCTCTCCGCCGCACTGGCGGAACTTGACCGAATGGCCGCATTCGCTCCCAATAGAGCAACCCCAGTATTGAGCGTGGCGGATTTTATGAAGTTTCGCCGCCCCACTGACTGTTTATAACTGAACCGCTCATAAAGACTTAAGAAATCAGCTGCAAAGAGAAATGTCAATTCTGCTAAACCTGCAAATCAGTTTAATCTTGCCCTTTTATGGAATTTACATATATTTATGATAATTTAAAATATCTCCACATTGGTTTGTTTTTTAAATTGATCGGGATCTGCATATGCATACAAGTCACTACAATTTTTCTTAACCCATTCATCGCCATATGAAACTTATTACAGACTACTTGAATCAGAGAAAACACCTGTTGTTGCCAGCCATGCTCATGGCAGCTGTATTTGCTCCCACATCAGTTCTGAATGCGCAGAATATTTACCTTGATGACGGTAGTGAACAGCAAAATGCCAGCGCCTTCATTTTACCTTACGTTTATACATCTGATCAAACCGGCTTCGCTTTTGGATTAGGCGGAGTTCGCTCGGGTTTTTTGCAACCCCAGGGAATAGCCGGCTGGGCAATTCAAGGGTCTGCAAATGGATCTTACGGACTTTTCGCAGGAGGGGTGAATTATCAAATTGGCGAGCGTTGGTTTTTTGACCCCATACTCGCAGTAAATCGCTATACCGAAATGCGTTCTTATCAGGATATAGCCCCCCAGTTCGGCGACAATCGAGCCGGAAGTAATGGGTCATCAGAGGACAACTACATAGAAAACAAAGGTTGGGACATTTTTTTGGAATTAAAAACCAAGTGGCTTCTGCCTATCGCACAGGGAAAGGATAATCCCCTTCACACCTATCGTCTCCATAGCGGCCTGCTGCACGATGACAAGGGTGCTGCCGGCGGATTTGCATTCAATCCCCTCACCAGTGGTCGTACTTTTGTTACTTTCACTCCGTTCTATCGAGGACAGGAATTCGACGACGATGTTGCTGACATGTTACAGTCTTCTTCCAACGGCATTCAAGTAGGCTTGCTCTGGAACAACAAGGACTATGATTTATCTCCCTCCCGCGGTGAGGAAATTGAGTTTACGGTCAAACGTGATTTTGGGTGGTTCAATAGCGACGATTCCTGGACAACATGGGAAGCTGAAGCCAGCAAGTTCATCACACTCGGTAACGCCGACTGGGCAAGACAACAGGTGCTGGCCTTGAACTTCTGGACCTCGGACACGCCCAGCTGGAACGAATCCAATGGAAGGGTTACTAACCGGGCTCCTGACTTTTACTCACCTAAGCTCGGCGGATTCAATCGTATGCGAGCCTTTCCTTTTGAAAGATTTAATGATCGCTCGTCAATTTATTATGCCGCTGAGTATCGCATGATTCCGGAATGGAATCCCTGGGCAAATATCGAATGGCTCAATAATTTGGTAGATATCAAGTGGTGGCAAATCGTCCCTTTTGTCGAATTAGGCCGGGTGGCTCCGGAATACGACTTGGGAGCATTGCATGAAAATATGCAATGGGATGCCGGACTAGGAGTTCGTTTCATGACAAAGAACAGTGTGATTCGACTCGACTGGGCTGCGTCCGAGGAATCATCTGGCCTGTGGTTTATGTTCGGACAGTCTTTTTAAGTTCCTTCCGAATTTCTGGCATCTTTCCCTACGACATCAAGGGCCTCAGGCAAATGCCGTTATGAAAGCCGACTCCAATGCCAGGGCTTCCTGAACATTGGTATTTAAATTATTCCGCAA
>JAADHD010000075.1 GCA_013152075.1 Verrucomicrobiota bacterium
CGATTCATCGGCTAAAGCCGACCCTACATGATACCACCACTGCGTTTATTCGATCCAGGAAAGTTGTTCTATAGCGCAACAAAATAAAAATGTTGCGAATCTGTTTCGTTATGTTGTATTGAGGGATGCCGAATGAAATCAAAGCCCGTGGTGCTGCCGCGGAGATTGAAAAATACCTCAGAGGCATAGCGCTTGGCGGGGAATGGCCCGAAAGCAACGCTTTACCGACAACCCGGGCTCTTGGGGAAAAATTCGGGGTGGCCAATACCACAGCTTCGCGGGTTTTTCACCGTTTGGAAATCGAGGGTCTGGTGTGGAAACAGGACAATGGGCGTTATTTTCTCGAGTCCTCGCGGCAGTTGATGCATCGCCCCAAGCCGATCGCCTGCTTGACCCGGGAATTGGAACGCTGGAGCGGAGTGTATCGGGCGATCATGGCAGGCGTGAGCGCCTACACCTCGGAGCGACAGACCGCTCTTTTGCTTTGGAGAAGTGAATCCCTGGTCAGTCACAGTGACGTGAATCTTCCGCCCGAATATGGCACTCTGAAACAACAAGCAACATCACTGGATGATTTTGAAAGGTGTTACGGTGAAAGTCATGGAGGCGTGTTGATCGATGATATCTGGAGTGATAAAGCGCTCGCTCAATATCCGGCCTTATTAAAAAATGCAGTGGTTTTGTATCGCGAGACGGAATTGCCCGGAGTGGGGAATGTGTGCATCGATACTGAAGCAGGCAGCTTGTTGGCATTGACTCATTTGCTGGCGCGCGGGTATGAAGAGCTCTGGATAGCGCGTCCCTTCCGCGGTGATGCCGCGATGGATGCGTTGGTCACCGATGTCGCCGCAATCGCCGAGAAAACAGGCACGGGGAGTCTGGTCTATCACATCAAGGAAGCAGGCACGCCCGAAGAGAGAGAGAGAGCGGTTTTGATTGGCGACGCACAAAGTTCATCAAGTAGGGTTGGGGTGTTCTGCCCGGAAGATAATGTTTCCAAATCCCTGTATTTGGAATTGATCTCCCAAGGAGTGGATTGTCCGGGCAAAGTCGGATTAATGTCAGGCATGGGCACCTCGGTGTTGACCGAAGAAAACATTAGTACGCTTTCCTATGACTTCCGCGAAATGGGACTTCGCGCGGCGGAGATGATCTGTTCCAAAGAATCGGGGCAAATCAAATTGCGGCCCGATTTGCTCGTAAAAACAACTACCTGATTTACTCGGAAATTCTTACCATGAAAATACCAAACCCCCATTCAAACAAAGCTATCTCCAGTCTGGTGCTGGCGATTGTTAGCACATTTCTAGTGCCGACAGGTCCAACCTGGTCGGCTCCCAAGTCACTTGGAGTGGCACCCAAGAAAGATGTGCGCCTAACCTTTAACAAAAAGGAAAAACCGAAGCTCGATCCCGCGCTGGCAAAGTATGGCATGTATGCAAAAACGGCAGCGAGACCGGAAACAAGCGCTTCTGTCGACACGGGATTACCTCTGCAGCTCAATCCCGGTGATCGCATTGCTTTCATCGGCAACACACTTCTGGATCGGGCCCGGGATTTCGGCTATTTTGAAACTCTGTTGCAGCAGAGCTTTCCTGAACACAAACTCATCGTGCGTAATCTCGCCTGGGCAGGGGATTCATTGGAATCCCAACCGCGCCCTTTGAATCTCGCCGACGTCGAGCAGCATCTGACCTACGAAAAAATCGATGTCATCATTGCGGCATTTGGATTCAACGAATCTTTTGCGGGGGTGGAAGCGCTGCCGCAGTTCCGCCGCCGACTGGTGGATTATTTGAAGAAGCTCAAGACCAGCAGCTTCAACGGCAAGACCGCTCCACGTATCGTTTTGTTGTCACCGATTGCCAACGAGGATATCAAGCGGGTAGCTGCGGGGTCGATGAACAACGAACAGTTGGCTGCCTATACAGCGGTGATGAAAGAAGTGGCGACCGAGCAGAAGGTGGGTTTTGCCAATGTTTTCGAAGCGACGAAAGCCGCGATGGAATCGCCGGGAGATGATCTGACGATTAACGGCATTCACCTGAGCAAGGAAGGTTACAAACTGTTCGGTGACACCGCTTATCGTCAAATATTCGGTAAAAAAGCGCCCGATTTGAATGAAGCTTTGCGCCTGGAAGTGCTGGAGAAGAACAAGCAGTTCTTCCGTCGTTATCGTCCAGTGAACACTTATTATTACACCGGCAAACGAAGTGAAGAACACGGTTACAATGACTTCCTGCCGGCGATGAGAAATTTCGACTTGATGGTTTCCAATCGCTACAAGCGCATCTGGGATCTCGCCCAGGGGAAGTCCGTTGCGGCGAAAATCGACGACTCGAATCTTCCTCCCTTGGAAGAGGTGTGGGAGGCACGCGGGACCAATCCTTTGCTCAACGCCGAGGACGAAAAGAAGGCTTTCATCATGGATCCTCGTTTTGAGGTGAATCTTTTTGCCGGTGAGGAAGAGTTCCCGGAAATCGCCAACCCAATCAGTATCCGCTGGGATTCCAAGGGGCGGCTGTGGGTGAGTTGTTCGACTTCTTATCCGCAAATTTTCCCAGGCGAGGAGCCGCATGATAAGTTGGTGATACTCGAAGACACCGACGGTGATGGAAAGGCAGACAAATCATCGGTCTTTTCAGATGATCTTTACCAACCGCTTTCCTTCGAGTTTGGAAATGGGGGCGTTTATGTTTCCCAGCAACCCAACTTGGTATTTATCAAGGACACCGATGGAGATGGAAAAGCGGATCACAAACAAGTGGTTCTGACTGGTCTTGGCACCGAAGATTCTCATCACGCTCTGCACGATTTTGCCTGGACCCCGGACGGGGATCTCATTTTCCGTGAGTCGATCTTTCATCACTCACAAGTCGAGACGCCTTACGGTCCTGTGCGTCAACAGAACAGCGGATGGTTCCGTTATGATCCCAAAACCGAAAAGCTAATTTCGTTTGGCACCTACTCCAGCTCCAATCCTTGGGGGGTGACCTTTGATGAATGGGGGCAACATGTGGCCAGTCATCCTATATTCGCATCGGCCTTCCATGCGCTCGATCCATATTATCCGGAGCAGCACCCAAAGCCGATAGGGTTACAGGGATATTCCGGAACCTGTGGTCACGACTTTGTCGATTTTAAAACTTTCCCCAAGGAGATGCAGGGAGGTTTTATCAAAGCGCGTTACAAACCAACCAACCGCATCGAGTTCCTTGAATGGAAAGAGGGCGAATTTGGTTATGAGGAAAAATATGTCAGCGATATTTTGTTTTCGTCCGATCTGAGTTTCATTCCCGTCGATCTCCGTTTTGGTCCGAGAGGGGCGCTCTATGTTTGTGATTGGTACAATCCGATCAAGAGTCACAATCAGTATTCGATGCGTGACACGCGTCGCGATCGTAAGTCGGGACGCATCTGGCGCATCACGGCGAAGGATAGCGAGCCAGTCGATCCGCCGGCCATTGCGGATGCGAGTATCACGGAGCTGTTGGATAATTTGAAGCTACCGGTGTATCGCTACCGTTACTGGTCTCGACGTGAACTGCGTGATCGCAAGCCGGATCAGGTTAAAAAGGCTCTCGATGAATGGGTGAGCGGACTGGATTCGACAGATCCACGCTACCGCCACAATCAAATGGAAGCCATCTGGATGTATCGCGGCATCGGTCAGGTGAATACCAAATTATTAGCCGATTTGCTGAGCTGTGAGGATCACAATGCTCGCGCGGCCGCTACGCGTCAGTTACGTTATTGGAACTCTGACCTGAAAGATTCCGAAGCCCTGCTCAAGCAAGCGGCTAATGATGACAACGCACTTGTTCGTTTGGAAGCAGCTATAGCCGCGACCTACATCGGCAGCGAAGGGGCTTTGCTTGCGATGCTGGACACTTTAAAACATCCACACGGAGGCCACTTGAGTTATGCCATCCGCACCTCGCTCGGTTCGGCTCCCTTGAAAAAACATTGGGGAGCCAACGAAAAATTTAAAACTGCTCATCCGGAAATTGCCGAGTTTTACGCCAAATTTGAAGCCGGACAAAAGGGCAAGCCAAAGGCAAAAGCCACTGCCAAAGAAGCCAAATTTGATGCGCAGAAAGATCTCAAAATAGTTACCATCACTATCGTCAAAGAACGCCTGTTATATTCACTGAAGAATTTTGAAGTGAAACCCGGTCAACCCATCCGACTTGAGCTGGTGAATCCTGACGCGACGCCGCATAATCTCGTCATCGTCGAGCCCGGTGCTCTGGAGGAAGTGGGCTTGGCGGCCAATGAAATGGCAAAAGACCCTGAAGCGGCCAAGCTCGAGTTCATTCCGAAGTCGGATAAGATCCTGCACCACACGCGCATGCTCGCTCCCTATGAGACGCAGTATTTACGTTTCAATGCGCCGGAGAAAGAGGCGGCTTATCCGTATATCTGCACCTTTCCCGGTCACTGGATTTTGATGCGTGGTGAGATGATAGTGAAGTGAGATGGCCGAAACTAAAAAATGATGAGCGAATTGAAGTCATCATTGGTTTTTAAGTTCGCTGCGGAGGAGTGGGAGTTTGAGCAAATCCACAAGCTGAACTACCGCACCTTTGTGGAGGAAATTCCGCAACATGCGGCGTCATCAGATCAGCGGCTCGTCGATAAATTTCATACTGAGAACAGCTATGTGATTTGTTTGCATGGTCAGACGCTTGTGGGCATGGTCGCTTTACGCGGTGAACGGCCTTTTTCACTGGATCAGAAGCTGCCTGATTTGGATTCACTATTGCCTGTAGGCTGTAGCGTTTTCGAAATCCGTCTGCTGGCGATTGAAAAAGATCATCGTGGGGTGAGAGGAGGGCGGATTCTTTTCGGTATGCTGGATTTACTTTGGGATTTTGGAGTTGAGAATGCTTACGATTTGGGAATCATTTCTGCTACCACGAGGCAATTGAAATTGTATCAGCACATGGGATTTGTGCCATTCGGACCACTGGTCGGAACGGATGAAGCGACCTATCAGCCGATGTACACGACTCGTGAAGCCTTTGAATTATCGGGGCGTAAGTTTTTGAGGAGAAATCAGTGAAGAGAGATTCACCACAGAGGGCACAGAGTTACACAAGCGGAACGAAGTGGAGTTATCCGTAGGCATAGATAAGAGGGCGGAAGAGTGGGAATTTTAGCATTTAAGATTTTGGGTTTAGCCTTTATGGTGGAGTCATGACGAAGTTGAAGACTATCTGTACGTATCTGGAGAAACATTTAAAATTAGGGGTGATTCCGGATTACCCGAATGCCTTGAACGGGCTTCAGTTGGAGAATGGGGGCGAGGTGAAAAAAATTATCGCGGCGGTGGATGCCTGCCTGCCGGTGGTGCAGGAAGCGGTAGAGAAAAAAGCGGATTTGTTACTCGTTCACCACGGGATGTTCTGGCAGGGGGCGCAGAAGATCGAGGGTAGCCAGTATAAAAAACTGAAACTGGCGATGGATAATGGATTGGCGATTTATAGCGCCCACATTCCGCTTGATGTGCATCCGGTTTCGGGCAATAACGTATTGCTTGCCAAGGCGATTGGCCTGAAAAATTTGAAACCGTTTTTTGAATGGCGAGGGATTCAGCTGGGATTGCGATCTTCAACGCGAATCAGTCGGGATGAACTTGTTAAGCGCGTGAAAAAAGCCGTTGGCGCTGAGGTGCATCTTTGCCCCGGTGGGCCAGAGGAGCTGAGCAAGGTGGGAGTGATCACTGGAGGTGCTGGCGCGGAAATTTATGCTGCGGCTGCAGAGGGCATTGATACATTCATCACCGGAGAGGGGCCGCATTGGTCTTATACTTCAGCGGAGGAGCTGGGGGTGAATGTGATTTACGGCGGTCATTATGCGACCGAGACTTTTGGTGTGAAGGCTCTGGCCAAACATTTGGCGGCAAAATACCGGATCAGCTGGGATTTTGTCGATCATCCGACGGGTTTGTAGATTTAGCGAGCCATGTTGCGGCGTGGGTTTTCTACTGCGACTTGATGGGGAGATGGAGAAAGCGGACATTTTGTGGAGAAAACGGACATGGAGTAAACTTTTATTCACGCGTAAGTCTCTTATTATGAGGTGGCTATATGCAGTTGTCATTTCCGGACACCTGTTTTGTCCGCTCATTCCTATCGGGGGTAAGCAGTTTCGCCTATAACTTATGGCGACTGCTGATAGCCCCTTATGAAAAAGTTCCTCCAATTGATTTTTAGACTGAATTTGTCTGCATCTCATCTGATCCGACTCACCTTGATTTTACAGACTATAGGTCTGGTGTCGGTCGGTTTTGAGGGGGTGGCTATATCCGGGCAGTGGCCGGATCCTCGTTTTGAGGCGCAGCAGATTGGTAGCTTAGAAAAGGGTTACGGTCTGAGCACGGGGGATGTGGACGGGGATGGTAAATTGGATGTATTGTTGGCAGATCGCGAGACTTTTGTCTGGTTTCGTAACGGGGATTGGAAACGTTTTGTGCTGGCGGATCGACTGG
>JAADHD010000032.1 GCA_013152075.1 Verrucomicrobiota bacterium
CTGACCCGGGCTGAGCGACCTTCGTAATCGAGAAATTCGTCAGCGTCCACGGCGAGAGAGATGCGGGCGAATTGTTTTTCGTCACGTATGGTTACGCGAATCGGGCTGCGCACGATGAACTTTCTCACCTTGCCGGTAAATTTTCCGGTCTCCGTATCTGAGGAAAAGTTATCGAAGACGATGTCCTTGTCGGCGATTTTTGCCTCACGCAAGGTTTTCCTCAGTGTTTCTTTTTTGGTCAGACTGCCGTTGACTGCAGTGGCCAGTTGTTTGCCTTCCGAACGCAGGGTAAGGGAGACGATGACAGAATCCGCCGGAACTTTCCCTTCGCCGCGAGCAAAAATGCTGACCAGGTGTTCTCGTTTGGGAGCTTGATTGGCTATGCCGGCGTTGCCGTCTTGGGCTGAGGCGATGTGGGAGTAAAGCCCCAGTCCAGTCAGGGCAGTGGACAATGCAAGCCCTTGCAAAGAACGCTTCGCATGAGTGATAATTTGTTTTTTCATTTGCTGAGATTAGAACAGTGAGCCCTTTTGCCGTCAAGCATGATGAGGAATTGATGTGCAAATTTTGTTGCGATACGAGGAGTGAATGGAAGAGGTTTCCAACTTGTCATTTTTCAGAAAACAGCTTGCAAAGCTGTGCCGAACTCGGCTGTAACTTTCATTTACACACTGCCTTAATGAAGTTGGATTGCCGTTGATTCCGGAATAGATTGATGCTTTTGTCGCTGTTGAAAAAAGATCAAGGCGATGCGCTTAGTGCTCTTGTCGATGAGCTACTGGCCTAAGCTCGCTTTCTTTTGGGAACCACGAAGGGATCTCAATAAACACGAGTAAGAATTTAGATTGGGGTTAACGGTTCTCCTTTTGTGGCTTCAATGAAAGCTTTGGTCTTGTCGAGATCCTTGATGCCAGGTGTCCCCGATTCTACACCGCTGGCGGTGTCGATGGCGTAGGGAGCCACTTGTTGGATGGCCTCCGAGATATTGTCCGAGGTCAGGCCACCGGCCAGGATAATTTTTTTTTGACCGGCAAAACGTTCGACAGCCAGGTGCCCGAGAGCCCAGTCAAAGGCTTCGCCAGTACCGCCGTATTCGGAAGGTGCGTAGGCATCGAGCAGGATGGCGTCTCCGGGGTAGGAGGAAATATTGTCAAGTGCGGCAGAGTCTTTGATGCCGAGGGCTTTGTAAGCTGATAATCCTTTTTGCAGTATGGCATCCACGTCTTGTGGGCTTTCATCACCGTGTAACTGTGCACAGTCTATGGCTCCGCTTTCCAAAATGCGGATAATGTATTCGTTGTCTGCATTCACAAATACACCGATTCGGGTAACGGAATCATCCAGTTTTTCGAGCCAGGGGCGGGCTTGATCAAAGTCTATGTAGCGCTTCGATTGCGGCCAGAAATTAATGCCGATCGCGTCTGCGCCGAGTTCAACTATTTGCCGGGCTTGATAGCCTTTCGTGATGCCGCAAATTTTAACGCTGACTTGAGCGTTCTGCTTGTTGAAGAAACTCATCGCTTTTGCAAAATCATCATTAGTTCTTTGTTTTCACGTCCAGGGTAGGCGTGGTCTGGCTGCCAGTGTTCGATGAAGTTAAATTGATGGCGGAAGAGTTCCGCCAGTTCTTCCAGGGAGCATCCATGGGGAGGGCCTTCACCGGGGGTGTGTTCTTCATCGTAGGGGTCGAGATAAAACACGGCCAGCAGTTTTCCGTCTATTTTTAACGCGTCGGCCGAGGCTTGCACATATTTTTTACGCAGGTCAGGATCGATGGCGCAGAAGCAAGTGTGCTCCCAAATCCAGTCGAAGCTGCCGCGTAAATCATCCGGCAGATCAAAAAAATCACCTGTTACAAACTGTTCACGGCCCACTTTGATGATTTCGTTTGCTCGCGCCATCGCCGTAGGCGCCAGATCCAGCCCAATGACCTCTGCATCGTCACCGCCTGCAGCCGACAATTCGCGCACATCGTGCCCCAGTCCACACCCTGGCACCAGAATACGGCCTTGCGGAGTTTGTTTTTTCAGAAAAGCGGTCAATCCCGGAGCAGCTTGCCCTTTGTCCCAAGGGGTATTTTCCTCCTGGTAATGCTGCTCCCAGTCCGTGGATGTTTTTTTTGTCATCTTTGCTCGCTTTCGTTCGACTATTTTGCCACATTACGCGTTTTTTGAAACCATGCCACAACCGAGTCCAAACAACTTCGCCAGAAAAACCCGTCCTTACGCCATTATAATTGCCACAGCAATTATAGTAATATGGAAATTTGGGGGTCGCTTTAGGGAGAGTTATTTTCCTGCGCCGACCACTACGGTTTCAGCTTCTTCGAAAATAAAGCACGTCGGGAGTTTTGAGGTGCTGGAAAATTGCCAATGGATCAATGACAAAGGGAACGATGGTGATAGCTTCCAGGTCAAACATGGCAAAAATGAATATACCATCAGGCTTTATTACGTGGACGCGCCGGAAAAGTATCTGTCAGACAAGTACAAAAAACAGCGTAAGAGAGTAGCGGAGCAAGGTGAGTATTTTGGAGGCTTGAGCCCGGACCAGACCGTGGAGGTCGGCCTGAAAGCGAAGGCTTTCACAGAAAAACAACTGAAAGGAAATTCGTTCACGGTTTTGACCAGATGGGAAAACGTGTTCGACAGTGAGCGATTTTACGGCTTGGTCTGGTTGCCGGGTTCCACAGAGGAAAGGCCGATGCGTCTGTCTGATGCTTTGATCAAGGCTGGCTTGGTAAGAATTCATACCAAAGGGCCGGGGAATCAGAACAATGCTGGTTTTAGTCAGTTTGAAGATCCTGAAAAACAGCAACAGAAGCGAAATGGTTATATGGCGCGCCTGCAAAAAATGGAAGATGCCGCCAGGAAACAAGGGGCTGGTGCCTGGGGGGTTAAGAATTAAGATGCCGGGTTGAGGTCGGGAGGTGAAACAGCAGCCCCATCGAAGCTATTTGAAAGGCTATAAAGCGAATTTGTCACGAAAGTGTTATTAAAATTTCAGGTGTTGGCTTGACGGGTGGGGGGGTATTCTTTTATGACTTGGCATTGATGTTGCTTAGCTGTGTAAGTCAATCCTGAACCCGAGACACTCATGACAAAGAAAAAAACTGCAGTCAAAAAAGCTGTGAAGAAGGCAGCTAAAAGAAAAGCCGTTAAGAAAGCGCCAGCCAAAAAGAGGGCGCCGGCGAAAAAAGCATCCGCAAAAAAGAAGGCTAAAAAAGCTGTCAACGCCGAGGCGCGTTACACGATGATCCAGGATGCCGCTTATTATCTGGCTGAGAAGTCAGGTTTTTCCGGCTGCACATTGGATCATTGGATTAAAGCGGAAAAACAGATCGATGCTCAGTTGAAGTAGTCGTCTGAGCTATCGTCAGTGATCCATATCGACTTGGTGGGTTTCTTTTGTGAACCACACCGAAGTGATGGTAATGACGGCGGTCAGGGCCAGGTAGACAGCAATGGGCCAGGGTTTCCCCCCTGACCATTGCAGAAGAATCGCTGCGATCATCGGAGCCAGTCCGCCGGCAAAGGGGGCGGCGAGTTGGTAGCCCAGCGATGCCCCGCTGTAGCGGACATTGGTGCCGAATAGTTCGGAGAAAAAAGCGGCCTGGGGTCCATACATCGAGGCGTGGATGATCAGGGCTAATACGATCGCCAGCCAGATCAGTGCAGTGGATTGGGTATCGATCATGATGAAAAAAAGGAAGGGGAATACAAGCATGGCGAGTGCTCCCGCCATGTAAACCGGTCGTCGGCCAATGCGATCGGACAAGGCTCCGAAGTAGGGGATGGCGATGAGTTGCGCGAAGGCCGCCAGAATCACTCCATTGAGGATGGTGGATTTTGGCAGGCCGAGTTGCTGGGTGGCGTAAGTGAGGGAATAAACCGTAAAGATGTAATAGCCGGCATTTTCCGCAAAGCGCATACCCATCGCCAGAATGACATTTTTTGGGTGGCGTTTCAATGTTTCGATGATCGGGATTTTAGCCTGGTTTCCTTGCTTGCTCATTTTGGCAAACAGGGGGCTTTCGGTGATTTGAAGTCGGATGAACATGCCGACGGCCAGCAGCACGATTCCCAACAGAAAGGGGATACGCCATCCCCAGGCCAGGAAGGATTCTTCCGGCATCAGGGTGCAAAGTGAAAATACTCCGGTAGCCAGGAGCAGACCGACGGGAACGCCCGCTTGCACCCAGCTACCGTAGAAACCGCGTTTGCCTTTGTGGCCGTGTTCTACCGCCATGAGAACCGCGCCGCCCCACTCGCCGCCTACTCCGAAGCCCTGGATGAGACGAAGACTTACGAGTAAAATGGGCGCCCAGATGCCGACTGTTTCGTAGGTGGGTAATACGCCGATGAGAAAAGTAGCGACGCCCATCAGCATGAGAGTGGTGATAAGCACAGATTTGCGGCCCACGCGATCTCCGAAGTGAGCAAAGAACACTCCGCCGACAGGTCGGGCAAAAAAGCCGAGAGCAAAGGTTCCCAGAGCGGCGATGCTTCCGGTTGCCGGGTCAAGCTCGGGAAAGAAGAGCTTGTTGAATACGAGGGCGGCGGCGGTGCCGTAGAGGAAAAAGTCATACCACTCGATCATAGTTCCCATAAAGCTGGCTATGACGACACGACGGACGGTTGCAGGATCAGATTCCGGGCGTGATGTTTCTTCGCTTTCGCTGGTCATGGCAGAGGGAGTTTGGGAAGAGTGGGGTATGAACTGTTGTTATGGTGCAATGTTTTTGTCAGGGCGTCCAGCTTTGATCGAGTTAAGAGAGGATCGCGATGCAGGTGAATTTCACATTGACACATACAGAGAGGATTCTACCGTAACCAGCCTGCTCTCGCTGAATCTTAAATAACAAAAATCCTTACAAATGATTCAAAACAACAAAAAATGGATGATGGCGGTGATCGCCGGAACAATGGTAATTGCTCTGGGCCTGATCGCTGATGGAATGGCTAAAGTGAAAAAGGGAGATACTCGCCCTTTGAGCACGGAAAACTGGATGGAGAACGTGGTGAAGCCACATTGCGGAGCCTTGAAAAAGGAAATCGCAGCTGGTCCGAAAACGGACGATGACTGGCAATCCTTGATCGAGCATGCTGAGATCTTGAATGAAACGAGCTATATCCTGATGGAAGACAAACGTTGTCCGGATGGGGTATGGGCTGGCGCAGCGTCGAAGACTCTCCGCAACGGTAGCGATGCGGTCATCACTGCAGCTAAAGCGAAGGATGTTTCAGCGACAGAAGCTGCTTTCAAGAACATGACCAAATCCTGCAAAGAATGTCACGACAAGCACAAGGAGAAAGATTGATCCTTCTGCGATAAAACAAAATCTGACAACACCTGTCCTTTACTTTTAAGGGCAGGTGTTTTTTTGTGACTGTATCTATGTCATTTACCTCTATGCACCCTCTCACCACTTTTTGTTATTTCAGTGTCGCGTTGCTTTTCTTGCCGCTTAGCGCACAAAGCGCGGGCGAGCCAACTAGCGAGAAGTTTGCCTACAAGGATGCAAGTCCGCAGCGTTACAAACTTTCTGCTCGCGCGAGTAAGCTGGATTCACGAACCAAGGAATATCCGAAGATTGGGTTTGTTTTTGGGGACGATAAAAAACCTCAGGACCTGCAAAATGCCATTGTTGATACCAGTGTTGCAC
>JAADHD010000255.1 GCA_013152075.1 Verrucomicrobiota bacterium
ATGGTGTGGATCTGGTGTTCGACCAGGATGCAATGAAGGCACTTGAGGAATTGAGCCAGGAGAGAAACATGAGTGTGTTGAAACTGTGTTCTGACCTGTTTCGCGACTTTCAGTTTGGATTAAAATTGATTCAAAAAAACACTGGGGAAAAAACATTCAAGCTCTCCCGTGAGGCAGTTGAGGATCCCGATGATTACCTCAGCTCGCTGGTTGTGACTTCCTTCCCAGAACATCAGAGGAAAGGGAAATCAGCTAAGAAAAAAACGAAAAAAAAATCCACTGAGGATGTTTCGGATTCACCTGAAGATTGAAATATTTTAATGAAACGCTCTATTCTTTTTTCGATCACCTGATAGTCTCGCGTAACGAAGATTACCTGACGTTCGGATAATGAGATAAAGTTTTGCAATAATGCGACGATATTTAATAGCGTCAATCCTGATAGGATTATTGTCTCTTGGCACAGTGATCCTGCTTCAATACGCCGGTATCTATGGGGTATTGGGAAATTGGCTAACTAGATCTTATAGCGATGCTGATTTTTTCACTCAGCTACAAGCAGGCCAGGGGGTGGTTCGCTGGTTTTGGATGGAATGGATAGCGTTGTTGATGGTGGCATTTGGTGTGGCCTGGTGCATGATTGACGTTTCACAAATTGGCCAAAAAATATTGGTATATTTTACTACTCTGATTGTTGTGTCCGGTTTGTCTCCCACTCTGGCATTGTATGGAGTGATCTTTTCCCCATTTCCGGTGATTACAGCGGCAACGGTCAGCATACTGATCGGGTTCGCCTACGCCGGTACTGAAAAAGGAATGAGGAAGCGTGTTTTGGAAAGTGTGTTGGGGGAGCGCGTGTCAAAAGAGACGCTGAGAATGTTGGTGAATTCCGAAGATGCCGTGTCTTTGAAAGAGGGTGCTTACGAGGCGACGGTATTGACATGTAGATTGTTTAATCATTCTGAATTGAAGGAGAAAATGGAGGCTGCTGATTTGGTCGCTATGACCAACCGATTCCTGCACAATACAGCCGATTTCCTGATGTCGCGCGGTGCCTATCTGGATCAATCGAGTCCGGATTGTGTGAGAGTGTTTTTTGGCTTACTGGGCCCCAGTGAAGATCATGCTCGGCAAGCCTGTGAAGCTGCCCTCGAATTGAAGCAGCGCTTGCTCAATCTCGATGCCGAGTGTGAAAGTCAGTGGTTTCACAAACCTGAGCATGGAGTGGCCATTAGTTCCGGCCAGATGACGGTTGGAGTATATGGCACGCCCCGCCATTATTATTTTAGCGGAGTGGGCTTGGCGACGGACTTTTCCAGAAGGATCAGTGCGATGAATCGAATTTACGGGTCGGACGTGCTGGTCAGTGCACGCACTTACCAGCTCGCAGGTGATAGTATCATCGTGAGGCCTATGGAAATGGTTGTTGAGCCAGAGAGCCAGGTGATGACAGAAGTGTACGAGTTGATGGCGTCATCGGATGGATTCAGTGAGAAGGCACTACAATGTCGCGATGCCTTCTGGGAGGGCATGATTTTATACCGTGAGCGAAATTATGAAAAAGCGCTGGAAAAATTCAGCCAGGCGGGAATCTCAGAAAACGGTAAAGAAGACCTTCCTGTGAAATTTTTTGTGAGCCTGGCGCAGGAACGTATAACACGCATCGGACTTGAATCCGGCGCCAGTGATTCTCATCAAATCAACCAAGGGCACGCTCGTTTGTTAAATACCTTATAGGATGGCTAAACAAGTAGAGTATCCGGAACCGGTGAAACGTTTGATACTGCAGTTGAAGCAGTTGCCAGGCATTGGTCCGAAAAGCGCTGAGCGAATCGCTGTGTGGCTGTTACAGGGGAGGAGGGATTCAGTGATGAAAATGATGGCTGAATCCCTGACTGTTGCCGAGCGGGAAGTCGGAGAGTGCGCGGTGTGCGGATTTTTTTCAACCAGTGAGGGCTGCGGGATTTGCGAGCGGGGGAATCGAGACGATTCGGTGTTGTGTGTGGTTGAGCAAGCCACGGATATTTTACCCTTGGAAAAAAGTGGCGCCTACAGAGGGCATTATCACAGTCTGCGTGGGCGTATCTCACCACTGGAAAATGTGGCTCCGGGAGATCTCAGAATTGATGCTCTTTTACTTCGCCTGAAGGCAGGGGAGTTTACTGAGGTGATCCTTGCCCTGAGTTCTGATGTGGAAGGGGAAGCCACCGGCAACTATCTGGTAGAGGTGATGGCTCCATTTGGGGTGCAGGTTAGCCGCCTGGCACAGGGGCTGCCTGCGGGCGGCGGGCTCGAATCCGCCGATGAACTGACCCTTTTCCGAGCTCTGGAAGGGCGACGGGTAGTGTGAATTCGGAAAGACGTTTATTTGCTTTTCAGTTGTAGAGCTACTTCGGCTTCGAGTTGCGGCCCCCGTAAGTTGCTGGCGACCACTTTCCCATTCTTGCCGATCAGGAAAGTCGCCGGAATAGATGTAATGCTGTATTTTTGAGCAATGTCGTTTTTCCAGCCTTTGCCGTCAAAATACTGCGTCCAGGGCATATCATTTTCTTTGATGAAGCTTTTCAGCGCAGCCTCGTCCTGATCGAGAGAGATGCCTATGATTTCAAACCCTTTGTCATGATGTTTTTTGTAAGCATCCAGAACATTGGGTAATTCCGCCACACAGGGTCCGCACCAGGTAGCCCAGAAATCTACCAGCACGACTTTTCCTTTCATCGATGCAAGGTCAACTTTTTCGCCATTCAGATCGGTGAAGGCAATTTCCAACACGTCGCCTTTACCCGGCGTGTTGATTTCTGCTGTGATTTGATCCAGAAACTGAGCAATTTGTGAGGCCATTTCGTGCTCGGCCAGATCTTTTTTCACTTTACTGACAAACGTTTTGGCGCCCTCGCGGTCTCCGGTAGCTGATAGTGAAAGAACCATTGGTTGCACCGTGCCGGGCAACAGGGCATTCAAATCAAGCTCGGACACTTTGCCGCCTGCAATGAGTAGTTCGTATTTTTCCTTGAGCAAAGGCAGCGCTTTTTTGGGCTCATCGAGATTCATGTGAGCTCCGATCAAAAAAGAAAGTCCGTCGAGGCGGTCGTCCGCTTTAGGATTGGCTTGCAGGTAAGCGCCAAGTTTTTCTACTTTAGTTTTTTCAATGCTGTTGATGATGTCTCTGACCGATTCGGCACGGCTGATGCTGGTGAAAGCGGTGAACAAGGTGATGCTGGTTGCAGCAAGAAGGAGTGTTTTCATATTCGATAAATTTTCAAATTTGGTAGAACTAAAAGTAAGCTGGAGGAAAAGAAAGGAAAGTTGAAACTTATGCCTCCAACACCAGGCCGTCTTTAAGCGTTGGGGGTGTTTCCAGAGCCTTCCAGGCTGCAACGAACGTTTCTTTTGAATCAGCAAAACCTGGAGATATTTCGACTGCCATTTTGGGCGTGCCATCGGAGTTCACAGGCATTTCGACACCGGCAGCAGCGAGCCATCGGGCAAATTTTCGCAATTGGTCACGGCGAGAAGTTTCAGGCGAGTCTTCGCCCTCGGCATTTTTCACAGGACTGAATTCTACTTCGCGCAGAGTTTCCAATACCAGGGGCCTGTCCGCAAAAGGAAGAGCATCAAAAATAAACATTTCGAACTTGATCGCATTCGCTTCTTCGGGCTCGACAAACCGCCCTTCCGTATCAAGGAAGGGAACTTTTTTTCGCGCCGCGTGAAAAGGCAGACTTCCCTCCGATGCCGCCTGCCCCAATTGCTCGATCAATTCACGGTTGAAAAGATGAATCGCTATAGACCCAGCGCGAAATCGCAAATCTCCATTCGCTTCAGTTTCATGCTGAAGCTCTACAGGCAGATCAGAATATTCAATCACGCAGGTGCTGCCATCTTTTTTACAAAACATGCCGACCTTTTCATCAGGACTGCGTTTTTCTACCATCTTACTGGAGAGTTGGGATTCATTGTTTAAATGAAAACCGATGAAAACGGGGTCGATGCATTTTACCAGTGGGTTATCCACTTGGAAGCAGGAGAGAATATCAATCCCCTTGTCTTTCATTATTTGAGTGGCCCCTGAGCGAACGAGTGCTCTGAGCGATCCTCCGTGTCCATCAGGACTAAGAGCGATGAGATGTTTGTCCGTGAGCAGGATTTTCCCATTGGAGTCCACTGCAGGAATTGTTCCTTGGGGGAACAGGTGAATGTTTTCTTTTTTGAGACCAAAATAGGCATGTTCTTGGAAAAAGGACAGCGTGTCATCGTGATTGCCTTCCGAGGTCATGATGAACCATGGGATAGTGCATTGATGACGTTTTTCAGTCGCTGCAAGTTTCTCGGCAAAAATTTGAAATAGGGGCTTTCCGCTTACAGGTGAAACGGGAAAGGTTCCTTTGGGCCCATCAAAACCAAGTCGGGTTCCTTGTCCTCCGGCGACAGTGAAAGCGGCAACTCGGCCATCCCGAATCGCTTGTTCTCCAGCTGCTTTGGCTTGTTGCCACTGCTGGGGGTTTTGCTCCCTGGTGGAGATGGAAATATATTCGGCAGGTTCGACATTGTGGGAAGTAATGCCTGAATCTGCCGGGTTATTCACCAGGATTTCCACCAAATGGTCAATTTCATCGAGATCAACGGTGAGTGCTTGACGGGTAAGTTCATCCTGCTGAGCTGGTGGTAGTTCGTCGAAGTAGCGAAAAACATGCCCCTGGCCGCGGTCTTCAAAAAGATGTCGTGGGTGAATCATGATAATGGTGAAAAGTGTCTGACGCTTTTATTCTCCCAGTTCGATCGAACGATCGCAAGCTGCTTTCATGGCTTCGTGAATAGTGGTGTCAAAGTGATTGGATTTCAAAGATTCAAGAGCGGCAAAAGTCGTGCCATTCGGGCTGGTGACATTTTCCCTGAGCGTAGTGGGGGAGTCGCCGGTTTGCAGGATCAATTCAGCCGCCCCAGATACGGTATGCACGGCCAGGTCGAGTGCTGTTTTGTCATCCAATCCCAAAGCAGTTCCGGCTTTGATCATGGATTCGATCATGGCAAAAATATAAGCAGGGCCGCTTCCACTCAATGCGGTAACAGGGTCGAGTAATTTTTCAGGCACTTCAGTCACGTAACCTACCGCTTCGAGCAGCTCTCTGGCGACTTTGGCATCGGTTTCCGTTGCCGTGCTGCCTAATGCGAAAGCCGAAGCGCCTTTGCCAACCAAGGCGGGCGTGTTTGGCATGACCCGGATGATCCGGTGACGATTTTCAACGGCGGCTTCGATGTTGGAGATACGAACACCTGCAGCGATTGAGATCAATAGATGGTCTGAAGTGCCTGTAAGGGATTCAAGCATTTCGAGAAGACCTTGCGGCTTGACGCAGAGTAAGACTGAATCACATTCGCTCACCACCTGGTCATTGGAGGTGGCTGCTTTGACCTGCCGCTCGCTTACCAGGCGATCAACGGCTTCAGAGTAAGTGTCATACACCAGAACCTGATCCGAGCTGACAATATTATTGTTGAGAATGCCTTCCAGTAGGGCGCTTCCCATTTTTCCACATCCGATAACTCCAAGTTTCATAATAAGCTTTGTGTGCGATAAAATGCTATAATGCCGAACACCGATTCGTCCAATAAATGTTTTTCACTTATCCAGGGTTCAAGCGCAGGGGCAATACA
>JAADHD010000112.1 GCA_013152075.1 Verrucomicrobiota bacterium
TACATCCAAAGCAAAGCCCATAAAACTCTCTACACCCAAGGTGAGAAATTTTACTCCACCATCTGCATCGCCTGTCATCAATTAAACGGCCAGGGCCTGAAAATGCTCGCTCCCCCGCTGGTGGATTCTGAGTGGGTGCTCGGATCGGAACAACGCCTCATCGCGCTGATCCTGGACGGCATGATCGGCCCGGTGACCGTTAACGGCAAAACCTACACGGTTCCAGAAGTGGCACCTATCATGCCTGGCCTGCGCATCAATCCTGAAATGGACGATGAAAAAATCGCCGCCATCCTCACCTACGTCCGCAATACCTGGGGCAATGGCGCCCCACTCGTTTCAAAAAAATCCGTCGCCGATTATCGGAAAAAACAAAAAGCCCGCCTCCCCTACACCGAGGCCGAGCTGAAGAAGATCAAATAATGCCTCACAGGCAGCCTCCACAATCACTTAAATTCGCCAGCATCATATTTCGGCCAGAATTCTGCAGGCGGAAGCAAGGTATTCAGATCCTGTTCAAACTTGGGTCCAATTTGGGTCATGGTCGTTATGCCACGAATCCCATCGATTCCTTTTTCGATTTTTTCCGGATCAAAAACCAAACGAGTCAAGGGAAGTCCCGCCAGCGCCGTCAAATCTTTCACCGGCGTACCACCAATATGAATTCTTTGGATCTGGGTTTTTGCCAAGGGACTCACATCCTCTACTTTCGTCCGGTGCAAGGTCACGCTCACCAATGGGCTACCCGCCAGTGCGGAGATATCTTTCACCGGCAAATCCGTCAGCCACAGCATCTTTAGCGGCATTCCTTTCAAGGCGCTGATATCTGATACGCGTGTTCCCACCATGTTGAGCTCCTGAATCTGCAAGCCCTTGAGCGGAGAAATATCCTTCACATTGCTTTTGTCGATGTAGAGTTTTTTCAACGACTTCATTCCAATCAAAGATGACAAATCCTCGATCCCGGTTCCATCGAGATACAACTCGATCATCGGCATTCCTTTCAAAGCGCTGATGTCAGTGATCGGACAAGCTTGCAGATCCAGCATCATCAAAGGCATTCCCTTTAGAGCCTCGATATTGGAGATCTCACACTGCGACAAACGCATCGCGGTCACTCGCCCTCCTTCAATCCTAAATTCACCGTTGCCACTGTAACCTGGGTTACCCGCCCTCAAAGCCTTGTGCAAAGCCACCTCGGTCCACGCGACCGGGGCCTTCTCTTTCTCAACCGTCGGCTCGGCTTTTTCCTTCGGTTTTTCAGCGACTTTTTCTTTCGCCTCCGGCTTCTTGCTTTCAGTTTTTTCCTCTAGCTTCGGCTCCTCCTTTTTCGATTCCGTCGCTTCCTTCTGCTCTCCACAAGCAAAGGTCAGAACCAAAGGCAAAACCCCCCATACAAATATTTTCTTCATGTCGATGACTTTCCTGCTTGGAATCCTAAATTGCAAGTAGCTCCTGCGCTTGGATTTAAGCATAAAAATGCATTTCTTGTGACCGATAGGCATGATATTGAGGCAATAGTCCTATAAAATGAGACTGAAGGCCTAGAATTCCCCTCGAAACTAATTGAAGTTGCCAATCAAATTCATCTGCACTACCTCAACTCTGCAGATCATTAACCCAGCAGATAATACCATGAAAGATTTCCGTCTCAAACGCCTCTTTAATCCCAAATCCAATCGCTGTTTCGACGTTGCTGTCGATCATGGGTTTTTCAATGAGCCCGGATTTCTCAAAGGCATCGAACACATGCCAACGGTCATCGAAACTCTGGCCGATGCCGGACCTGATGCCATTCAGTTGACGATCGGTCAGGCCCGCCACCTGCAGTCCCTGCCCGGACGTTTCAAACCCTCACTCGTGCTACGACTCGATACGGCAAACATTTATGGCAAGGATCTCCCCGAAGCGCGTTTTTCCTCCATCATCGAAGAGGCCGCTCTGCAGGCTGTGCAGTTGGATGCCGCCTGCGTTTGCGTGAACCTTTTCCAGATCCCCGGCGCCCCGGACATGACCGACCAATGCGTGGACAATATTCTCCGACTCAAACCGGAATGTGATCACTACGGCATGCCGATGATGGTCGAGCCACTGGTCTTTCGTCCGAATTCGGAAGCCGGCGGATACATGGTGGATGGCGATGAAGTAAAAATCATGCACCTTGTGCGTCAGGCCGTTGAACTGGGCGCTGACATTATCAAGGCCGACCCTACTGATGACGTCAGCCTCTATCATCAAATCGTCGAAACTGCAGGCGGCATTCCGGTGCTCGTGCGCGGCGGCGGAAAAGTCGATGACAAAACTATTCTCGAACGCACCGCCGGACTTCTCGAACAGGG
This sequence comes from Verrucomicrobiota bacterium, assembly GCA_013152075.1. Lineage (GTDB taxonomy): Bacteria > Verrucomicrobiota > Verrucomicrobiia > Verrucomicrobiales > DEV007 > JAADHD01. Next base: position 2,340 of record JAADHD010000112.1, read on the forward strand.
CGTGTCGGGCATCGTTTACGGAAGAAACGTCATTCAACACGACAATCCCAAAGGCATCACCCAAGCCCTGATGGCTATGTTGCACGACGACGCAACGGTCGACGATGCTCTCGCCATTGTGACCAAGAGCTAATCAACTTTATCTCATCAACCCACCATCCTATGTCTGACAACTCTACTAAACCCACTGTCCGCGTCGGCATCATCGGCGGCGGCTTGATGGGAAAAGAAGCTGCCTCCGCTTTCGGGCGCTGGTTCGTTCTCAACGATTTCCCCGTCAATGCCGAACTCGTCGGAGTGGCCGATTTATCGGAGCCGGCACTGGAATGGTTCAAGCAAGTGCCCACGGTTCGTCTGCTGACCACCGACTACAAGGAATTGCTCGCCGACCCGGAAGTGGATGTTATTTACTGCGCCCTGCCGCACCATTTGCACGAACGAGTTTATCTGGACATCATCGAAGCTGGTAAAGATTTGCTGGCTGAAAAACCTTTTGGCATTGATCTGGCAGCAGCGGAAAACATTGTCGCCGCGATCAATAACAGCGAATGTTTTGTCCGCTGCAGTTCGGAGTTCCCCTTCCTGCCCGGCACTCAACGGGTAATTGATTTCGTAAAAGCAGACCGCCTTGGAGTTCCGATTCAAGTCGTATGTGCTTTTCATCACTCCAGCGATCTCGACCCCGACAAAGCGATCAACTGGAAACGTCAGACCCAATTCTGCGGCCAGATCGGCGTGATGGGTGACCTCGGTATGCACGTCGCTCACGTCCCACTTCGCCTCGGATGGAGACCCAGACGAGTTTACGCCCAGCTCCAGCAAATCTACACCGAACGTCCCGACGGCAAGGGGGGCACCGCCGCCTGTGATACCTGGGACAACGCGCTGCTGCATCTCGATGTCGACATCAATGGCAAAGACACGCCGATGCGCTGGGAAACCAAACGCCTTGCGCCGGGTGAAACCGATAGCTGGTCGATCGAGATTCTCGGCACTGATGGCGGAATTCGTTTTTCAACCAAAACGCCAAAAACTCTGTGGACTTTCCAACGCTGCAAGGAAACCGGCACCCAGGAATGGGTTCAGGAAGACCTCGGATTTGAAGTGCCCTTCAAAACCATCACTGGTGGGATTTTCGAAGTCGGCTTCCCCGATGTGCTGCAACAGATGTGGGCAGGCTTCCTCGCCGAACGCGCTGGAGAACTCAAGGGGCGTTTTGGCTGCGCGACTCCGGAAGAAGCACTGGCAAGCCACCAGGTTTTCGCCGCCGCACTGGAATCACAGGAAAGCTCACGCGCCATTTCGCTCTGACCCTACCAACCTTATTCCGTCATGGAACGCAATGGAATCCTCGCCGCTGGCAGCTACATCGTCGATCATGTGAAAATGATCGACGCCTGGCCGCCGCAGGATGCCCTGGCGACTATTCTAAGCGAAGAAAATAGCAACGGCGGCGGACCTTACAATGTGAGCAAGGATCTTGCTCGTTTGTTCCCTGAAAAACTCCCCTTCCCTGTAGCTGCCGCCGGACTGGTTGGTGACGATGCGGATGGAAAATGGATTCTAGCCGACTGCAGGGAACACGGCATCGACACCACTCAATTAAAAGTCACCGCTGAAGCCCCCACTTCCTACACCGACGTGATGACGGTGAAATCTGACGGCAGGCGAACCTTCTTTCATCAGCTCGGAGCCAACGCTCTTTTCAGTGAGACCCACTTGGACTTCACTCAAATCGATGCGCGTATTTTTTATCTCGGCTATCTGCTTCTGCTCAACACTCTGGACGAAATGACAGACGACGGGAAACGAACCCGTGCCTCCCTGCTACTCGAAAACGCGCGCGCCGAAGGCCTGCTCACCGTCGTGGACCTGGTCAGTGCCGAGGGCGGCAACTTTGGAGAAATCGTAACTCCCTCACTGCCTCACATCGACGTTCTACTCACCAATGAATTCGAAGCCTCACGACTGTCCGGCATTGATCTGCATAAAGAGTTTTCGCCAGCCACGGGCGAGGCCGCCGCAAAAACCATCCTCGATAGGGGAGTCCAAAAACGGGTCGTCATTCACGCTCCCAATGGAGCCGTCGCCGTCGATCGTGAAGAGGGGACCTTTACCGCCCCTTCCCTCGCGGTGCCGGATGATGTGATTCGGGGAGCTCTGGGCGCCGGAGACGCCTTCGCTACCGGCATTGTTTATGGGCTTCACGAAAACTTCAGTATCGAAAAATCTCTTGCGACAGCTTCCTGCATTGCCGCATCCTGCCTGATGCACCCAACTCCGTCACTGGGCATTCAAGCACTTGATGATTGCCTCAAACTGGCTGAAGATTGGGGGCTCCGGGAATTTTAGCCGACCACCATTCGATGTCATCCTATCAGGAACAATTACAAACGGACCTGCAGCGTTTGGATAAAATGCTGCAGCGTGTAGTCGGCAAACAGGGACTAAAAATATCCACTGCCGCCTCGAAGGAAGACACCACCCGCATTCTCGACCTTGCCTGCGGATCCTGTAACGAAGCCGATACGCTGACTGATTTTTTCAGCAATCTTAAAAACGGCTCCAGTGCATCCTCTGAGAAAAAAATAGAGCTGCTAGGAGTTGATGTGCGGGCACGCGAAATCGCCGATGCCAAGCGACGCTTCAAGTCCGGCAAGATCGCCGGTCAAAATTTGCACAAAGATTACCACTTCCTCACTGGCGACGCTTCAAAGCTCGATGGCCATCGCGCACTGGACGAACATTTCGATGTGGTCTTTATGCGCCACCAGAATTACTGGAACGGCAAACGCACCTGGGATGAGATTTTTGAGCAGGCCCTGTCAAAACTCAAAAACGACGGACAGCTGGTGATCACTTCCTACTTTGACGAAGAACATCGACTGGCCCTCGACGCGATCCAAAGACTCGGCGGTCAACTCATCGACAGTCAGCAGAATCACGAATCCAGAGAACTTCCCACAGCCGGGAAATCAGTCGACCGTCATGTGGCCGTCTTTCGCCGGAAAGACTGAGGGTCGCGGCAATTAATAAACACCCCAAAATGCGCAGGATTTTTTATTTCCAGCAAGGCGGAATTTCTGATAATAGCAGGCTATTTGAAGAAATTCGAACGCAGCTGGAGATGAAAAAGGCAAGTAGTTTGGGGTATTTTATTATTGCCACGGCCCTAACCCCTCCAATCAAGCCCCCTCTCGGGCAAGGTGGAGCTTGCCCCTCCTTCGGGATCCGCCGACGTCCCCGTCGGCTTTCTTCTCTTCCCAATTAACGCCCCTTACGGGCTAACCAACTAGCGAAGCC
>JAADHD010000462.1 GCA_013152075.1 Verrucomicrobiota bacterium
GAACGTTCAAGCGCTTGTATTGGCAAGTTTCTGCAAGTGGACAAGCAACGACGTTTCGAGCGACATCACCGCAGCCGTGGAAGGGGCTGAGATTATCCTTGGCCAGATCACGCATCATGTCCGCCAAAGCCGGAGCCTTAAGCCAGTGAAACTGGATGCACTGGCGTGTGGTGAGGCATAACTTCCCCTGACCGTAATCTTCGGCGACTTTGCAGAGGCGACGAGCCTGGCTGGAAGTGACCACACCTCCAGGAATAACAACCCGTGCCATGTGGTTGCCGGGATGGCGCGAGCCGTAGATGCCATACCACTTGCTGACCAGCTTTTCGCCACCACCGAGAGCTCCTTTACGAGCGATTTCGTCGTAGTCGAGCACCAGACCATGGTCCTTGGTGTGCTCTTCTTCGCTGACGAATTTTTTGTCGAGTTTCCACTGCATAACTTGAATAGCTAGTAAGCCTTAGTCGTGATAAAAGAGTAGGGTGGAGATATAGCGCTCACCGGTATCTGGCTGAATAACGACAATATTTTTGTCTTGGTTTTCCGGACGAGTAGCGACTTGCCGGGCAGCCAGTGCCGCAGCACCCGAAGAAATGCCGACGAGCAAACCTTCAAGCAGCCCAAGTTGCTTAGCTGTTTTAATCGCTGCATGACTTTCGATCTGTATCACTTCGTCGACGACTTCCGCGTTATAGGCACCAGGGATAAAACCCGCGCCGATACCCTGAATCATATGCGGGCCCATTTTGCCTCCGCTTAAAACAGCAGACTCTTCCGGTTCGACGGCAATAATCTGAATGTCGGGATTCTTTTCTTTTAGAAACTTACCTACGCCGGAAACGGTGCCACCTGTTCCAACGCCCGCGATGAAAATATCCACTTTACCTTCGGTATCACTCCAGATTTCCGGGCCGGTGGTATCGTAATGAACTTGTGGGTTCGCCGGGTTATTGAATTGCTGCGGCATGAAAGAACCGGGAATATTATTGATCAGCATCTCCGCTTCTTCGATCGCGCCCGGCATGCCCAGATTGGCATCGGTGAGAATGAGTTCTGCTCCCAGATTAATGAGCAACTTGCGCCGCTCAACGCTCATCGAGGAAGGCATAGTGAGAATGAGATGATAACCTTTCACCGCAGCGGCGATAGCGAGACCAATCCCCGTATTGCCCGAAGTGGGTTCGATGATGGTGCCGCCTTCTTTCAACAAGCCGTCGCGCTCTGCCGCTTCGATCATCGCCTTACCAATACGATCCTTGACACTCCAGCCAGGATTGTATCCCTCCAGCTTGGCGATGACGTTTCCGGGAAGCCCTTCGCCGAACTTGTGCAGATGAACCAGCGAAGTTCCGCCGATCATCTCGCATAAATTATTATATATGGCCATATTACGATTCTTGGATGCCTGGCGTACAGGTATTTTGTCTAAGTCCTAAGTGACAGAACGAAGCACGATGCAGCAAGCGCCCTAAGATTAAGTAAATTAACACAAGTTCAAGTACGAAAACGGCGATATGGCGTCATAGCATTGATTGGAATTCAATGCGCCAAAAGAACCGGCTCGTTAACAGGATCAATCGAGAGACAATCTCATCGGGATCATATGCGAATGCTCAAAACCGAGTTTCTGGAAAAATCGTTGCGATTCTTCACTGATTTCGTCTGTCAGCAGGGTAATACGAAGAAAATCCTTTTTGCGGGCAAAATCAACCACATGCCCCATCAACTGGGTGCCATAACCCTGTCCGCGATGGTCAGGGTGAATGCTCACGTCCTCCATCAGCAATACAAAGCCACCCATCGCCGTGCTGATCGTGATCAGCAAATTCACCATGCCAATGATCCGGTGGTCGGTGCGCACCACAAAAATCCTACCTCTGCTAGGCTGCTCCAAAATCGATCTTAGCCCCCTCTCCTGCTTAATTCGATCGGGTTCGAAGTCCTTTTCTATGGTGAACAATTCCATCACCATATCGACCAACTCAGGCAGATCCTCCAAAGTCGCAGGCTCAATGCGGATTTTATTTTCTGTCGCTACTTTCTCGCTCACGTTTAAAAATTTTGGTCAAATTTGCTCCAATTCGAAGCCCCAGTTTGGATCAGAACGTCAATGACAGCAAATAATTATCCTTTTGCCCAGAATTCTTTGCACAAAAAACGCCCACCCTGGAAGCCAATATCAAATTCCTCACAGATGCCGTTGACAAAGCTCCAGTCCTCCCTAGATTACGCCTCCCTTGATCCAGCAGTGCTCTCAGACTCTGCAGATGGCGGATTAAGGAGATGTTTATTTAAAATTTTTACGACCCGAGATGAAAAGGACTTATCAGCCTTCCAAGCGCTCCAGAAAACGTCAACACGGATTTCGTACGCGGATGAGAACCAAAAGCGGTCGCGATATTATTCGTCGTCGTCGTCAGAAAGGACGTAAACGCCTTATTCCAAAAGGCGCGGAAATCCACTACAAGCGACACACCAACCAACACTCCTAGGGAATTGTTGCTGGCGGAGTTGTCTTCCCTATACCGCTTTACGCGTCTTACGGAGCTTGTCCGCGATCTATGATCGTTGTGTAGAGCTGTCAAACTAATGCCCTCTGGGTCCGAATAATCCGGCCCATTGACAGTCTTTACTCTCACACCGAGATTTGACGCCCATGAGATTTCCTCACAACAGGAGAATCACGCAGCGGCGGGAATTCAGCCGGGTTCGCAGTAAGGGAAAGACCTATCGCGGCCATTTCATGTTGATGGGAGTTTTGCAGGACGATGAAGTCCCTGATCTCAAAATTGGTTACATCACCACTCGCAGACTGGGCAATGCCGTAACCAGAAACCGAATCCGACGACGACTGCGTGGTATTTTCCAACGACTTGGCGGCAACTTGAAAAAAGGCTACTATCTAGTAGTGATCCCAAGAGCATCGGCGGCCCACGCTTCTTCAGAAGTGCTGGAGAAAGAATGGAAGTGGCTGATTCACCAAAGCGGACTATACCAAGAGGACCAAGAGGAACAAAACAGATGAAAACCTTACTGTGTTGGCTGGTACGAGCTTATCAGATTTTTTTATCGCCAATTCTCCACGCTTTGGCCGGCCCCTTTGGCGGATGCCGATTTCGCCCGACCTGCTCACAATACTACATCGACGCCGTGCAACGCCATGGGGCGATCAAAGGCTCCTGGCTCGGCGGGTGGCGCATCCTGCGCTGCAACCCCTGGGGAGGCGATGGTTATGATCCAGTGCCTGGAAGCGAAACTGATGCTGGAGAAACTTCGCCAAACGACGAAAATTCGGATCCACAGAAAAAATGTGGATGTTCAGTTGATCCCGAGCACTTGAGGAACGACTGATTGCGCTGTTTTCCCGGCTGAGCCTGATAACGGCCTAGCCAGACTTTAAACCTGATATTATTTTTCGACCTGATTTGCCATGGACCGCACCGCTTGGATTGCCGTAATACTCTGTTCACTAGGAATGATGTTCTGGTTTCAGAAATTTGGAAACATTGAGCCTCCCGCTCAAAGTGAGAAAGAAACCGCTGTGGCCGACGGTTCGCCAGCCTCCGCTGACACACCGGACTCCAACGCATCAGAGAAAACAGGTGATGAGGACACTAGCAAAACAGCTGAGGAAAAAAACCCAGGTGCTGTCAAAGCTGAAACTTTCCACATCGAACTCGGTCAGGTTCGCTTCGCATTCACCAACATTGGCGGCGGCATCAAACACGTCGAACTGCTGGATCAATCCAAAGTCATGGGCCAAGAGGATGAATACATCACCCTCAACGCTTTTGCCGACCATGCGATCGGCACTCTCTCCTCCGGCCCAGGTGATTTTGAGTCAACAGTTTACGAGATAAAAAAACGAACTAAAAACTCGGTCATCTTTGTTGGCACGACATCAAAAGGGTTTCGCGTGGAAAAACGCTACACACTGGGGCAAAAAAACAAAGCGGACGATGACGATCCTCACCTCGTCCACCTTGAAATCAATATCAGCAACCCTAGCAAACAAACCCTGAGCTCCCGTTATTTCCTCTACGCTGGCGCAGCGGTGCCAATATCAGTTGACCAGTCCACCAAAGAGCAGCCCAGCAAAGCCAGCGCTTACTCTCCTACCTATTATTTTATAAAAGACGAAAGTGGCTTTGATTACGAATACGTCCGCCACTTCCTCGGCGGCATGTTCAGCCGAGCCAAATCCGACGAAAAAATCAATACCGAAAAACTGAACTGGGCGGGTGTGTCCAGCCAATTTTACACCACTATCATCGAACCGCTGAAAACTGAAGATGTTCCCGTCTGGGCCAGTGCTTTCGAAGTCAAAGGAGATCTCAGCGACGTCGGCTCATCCAAGGAAAAATCCCATGGCATCCAATGCGCCGTTGGCCTGCCTGAGCTGTCGTTGCCTGCCGGAGAAAGCCGCACATTCAACTACGAAATTTACTCCGGCCCCAAAGAATACGCTCGGCTCAAAGCCCTGGGCGATGACCGCACCCTGGTCATGAATTACGACGGCATCCCCATTTTTGGCTGGATCCTCGGATGGGCAATCAAACCACTGGCCGCATTCTTAATCAAAGCCCTGGTCGTAATGAAAGGAACCGTGGGGCAATTCGGATTTGCCATCATTCTTATCACCATCATGATCCGAATCGTGATTTGGCCCCTTTACGCCAAATCGACCCGCACGATGAAGAGGATGTCGAAACTCGCTCCGATCATGAAGGAGCTGAAGGAAAAACACAAAGACGATCCCGCAAAGCTTAATCAGGAAACCATGCAGCTCTACCGGGATTACAAAATCAATCCCGCCGGCGGCTGTCTGCCCATGTTTGTACAAATGCCTATTTTTCTGGGCTTTTACCGCATGCTGTTCAACGCCGTGGAGCTCAGACACCAGAGCTTCCTCTGGGTGGAAGACCTATCGATGCCCGATACTCTTTTCCAAATCCCCTATCTAGACATTCCCTTCAATTTACTTCCTTTGCTCATGGCTGTCACTATGATCTTTCAGATGAAATTGACTCCATCCTCCGGAGACCCGATGCAACGTCGGATTTTCATGTTCATGCCGGTATTTTTCCTTTTCATCTGTTACAACTTCGCCTCAGCACTGGCTTTATACTGGACCACACAGAACATCTTCAGCATTGGCCAGACCTGGTTGATGAACAAATTACCCGAACCTGAGCTGAAAAAGGTGAAATCATCGAAAAAAGCAGGCGGTGGATTCATGTCTCGACTTGCCGCACAGGCTGAAGAGCAAAAGAAAAAACAGAAAACCATCGGTGACAAAGGGCAAAGGCACACTCAGGGGAAATCGAAAAAGAAGAAAAAAAAGAATTGATCCCGAGCGCCAAAATCGCAAGCATGGCAGGTAAATAACCTATCCATGGAAACTAACAAAATCGCCCGCGAAGTTCTTGACACAATGCTCGGATATCTGGGATTTGTCGCCGAAGTAGAACTCGACACATCCAGAGATGAAACTTCTATACAAGTGCTTACCGGCGAACCCGAGCTCCTGATCGGTAGCCGGGGCGAACGCCTCGACGATATCCAGTATCTGGTAAATCGAATCGTACAAACCCAGTACCGGGAAGCTCCCCGCATTCGCGTAGATGTCTCACCATCGAGAAGTTCAGGAACAAAACCTCATCGAAGAAGCCGAGCATCTCGCAGAACGAGTCGTCCATAGTGGCGAACCCGCTAAAATGCCGCCACTCAATTCCTACCATCGGCGGATCATCCACAATCACTTCACCGAGCACCCCACCATCAAAACCTGGAGCCCGTCCGATACCGCTCGCTTAAAACGCATCACCTTCTCGCTAAAAGAAAGCGGAAACTAAGTTCCGGCACACCACCCTTCACCCGAACCAACAGGATGTCACCTTGAGGAAAAGCTGCTCTAAATCGACAAATGCGTTGATTTTCTCCCTGAGCATGCTATGCGCACTGTCCGACCAGATACCGCCCTATGGCGGTTCACCTAATCATCCATCACAATTTGTTTATCACGTCCCAATAACCGCTACTAACATAGACGCATTCGATCAAACTTCGAATACGTCTGACTAGCAAGCGGCTGACAGGGGCAAGGGCAGTGAAATCATGAAAATCGACCTAATTGAGCAAGCGGCTGAAGCCGTTCCAGATCCTACTATTTTGATCAACATGGTTTCCCGCCGTGTCAAACAACTCAACATGGGACGAACCCCTTTAGTGGATCGTCTTCCAGGCCAAGGCCTCGCCGACGTGGCTCTGCGTGAAATCATCGAAGGCAAAATTGTGCTCGACGGCACAAAAGAAGCCGAAGAAGCCAAGGAGCGACTTGGGAAGGCTGCTGAAGCTAAATAAGCTCAGGCATTCCTTCACATCAGCCCCCTGTCTTTAAATAAAACAGGGCCGATTTCTCTTCTCACCTTGCATCTGTTGATGCATGCCAGTTAAACTGGTAACGCGTCATGAAAACTGAAATCGCCAACAACCGTAAGGCTCGTCACGATTTCACCATCAGCGAAACCTTTGAAACGGGAATTGCCCTCAAGGGAACCGAGGTAAAATCCATCCGCGCTGGCAAAATCAATATCCGTGACGCCTACGCACGGGTAGAAAACGGGGAAGTTTTTCTGTACGGCTGCGATATCCAACCCTACGAAGCCGCCAGCCACACCCAGCACGAATCAAAAGCTCCACGCAAACTTCTACTTCACCGTAAGGAGATTAATAAGCTCCACGCATACACCGAGATCAAAGGCAGTGTGCTGATAGCGTTAAAAGTCTACTGGAAGGACAAACGCGTCAAAGTCGAGCTGGGCGTAGGTAAAGGAAAAGCCCATCAGGATAGAAGGGAAGATCTGAAAAAAAGAGTGCAGGACAGGGAAGCTGATCGCGAAATGTCGAGATTTAACACCGGCAGGTGAGGCAAGCTTACGAGTCGCTTCGCTTGATACTAGAAATACAAGATTTTCTCAGGCAAGATGGGCTGGCCTTAAAGGGGGCTATTTGAGCTTTTAATGGCGGACAGGGTGGGATTATCCGCGTCGCTTCGCTTTGGCGG
>JAADHD010000301.1 GCA_013152075.1 Verrucomicrobiota bacterium
AGATAATCTTTTCTTTTATTCAGGTTTGGTTGAGTTTCGACTCGTCTGGGGGTGCCGGTTTTTCTGACCAGAGTGCCGTCCAGTTCTCTCAGTTTCTCCAAGCGCGCTTTGGCATCAGTGTAATATTTACCTCCTGGATGAGCCGCTACTTCCTGATAGTAGATAGCAGCCGACCGGAGCTTGCCCTTTTTTTCGTAGAAGCGCCCAATGTTGAATGATTTTTCCAAATCCCGGTCTTCCAGTTTGCCCAATTCAGCTTTCACATCCGAAGCTAATTTGTGATTACCGTATTGGTTTAAAAAATCCTCAGCAGCTTCCCGGTGCTGACGTGAGTTCGCTGGGTTGTAAGACTTGTCACTGGTAGAACTAAGAAGCTGTACGATTTCAAACTGAGCCTTTGCCGCCATCGGGGTGCCTGGATATTCCTCAACCACTGTTCTAAAAGCAATCAGGGCTTCGTCAATCTTGCCATTTCTTTGATTTACGAGTCCTACATTAAATAGCGCGCCGGGAGCTTCATTGCTGTAAGGCGCGTTATTGCTAATTAGCAGGAAAAACTCAATCAACTTACTTGGCTGTATATTTGCGCCAAAGCCGAGGAAGCCCGATTTTTGGTTCTCCATGTAATAAGTGGCAATATGATACTGCCGTTTGATCGCGTCTTTAAAATAGGGACTGTCCTTATAAGACTCGATAAACGATTGGTATTCCTCAAAGGCTTTTTTTGGCTTGTTTTCTTTTTCTCGCAAGACGCCAATTTTGAATTGGCTTTCAGCTGCCGCCGTGGTCAGGGGATAAGCCTTCACGATATCCCGGTAAGCATCACGGGCCTTGCTGGCGCGTGCAGAAGATTCAAGAACTTGGGCCTCTGCCAGCATCTGGTTTGCCAACGTTTCCTGGCTCGACATCTCGCTGGCTGAAGGAACCTTATTCCTTTTTTTCTTACCTAGTCCAAGAATGGCGTCAGCTGAGTGTGGCGAACCTAGTAACAAAAGCACTGCCAGAAGCATGCCTGTCACATAGCGGGTACGAGTAATATATATGCTTAGAGATGCCATATTCTTAAAAGTTGGATTGATTGTGTAATTGTCGCCTTTCAAATCAGCGTCAATTAGCCCTTGAGCCTCGGTGGACTTTTGTTTGAATCTATTAATTAATTAGTATTGCTTAAGACTTCAAGTGATTAGTGATAAGATTTGCATATTTTTGACGCAAATACAGGAATCGTGCCTTATACCATTGCATTCTCCGAGATTATCCAGGGGAAATGTATGAAAACATATAATTTACAGGGATTGGTGAGGTATGGACCTGAGTAGAGACTGGCTGATGGAGACGGCTGGCTGGAAGGCGGTTAAGGAAGGTCGTAATCTGCATCAGGCGGGAGGTGTGTCAGACGCTCGTATCACTGACTCCCTGGTGAGGGGGAAAGTAAAAATTGGCCGCAGAGTACAGGTGGCGGGTCTTAAAATTCATTCATCGACTGATGTCGACAATCTTTGTCGTTGCCCCGAATCCCTTCGCAACGGGACAATTTGTGCCCACTCAGTGGCCGTTGCTCTTGCGGCTGATGAGCAACGAACGCTACTTGCGCAACAGGAACAGGAAGGCGCGGATGGCAAAAAAAGCGAAAATTCGGGTAATGAAGAAGTTCAATTGGGCTTTATCAGTATAATCTTGGAGGCGGTTTTTGTTGAGTTATGGAGCAAGGATCGATTTCCGGTGAGGTTACGGGAAGTGGAAAAGGGGGCAGAGGGAGCGGTTCCCCCTGATTCCGGACAATCGAATCAAATTCGTGCCTGGCTGGAAGAAAATTGCCGGATTCCGGCAAACAGTCTGCCTCCGTTTTTAGTATTAAATCGAAAGCAGGCAGGAGCACTGCTAAAACTCTGTGCTGGGTATCCGTTCTTCCGAATCGATGGGGATGAGCAGGAAGCGATGATTTCGACCCAGTCCATTCGACTGAAGATCAAACTAGGCTTGGCTGATGAGAAAAGTGGGTTTCGCCTGACCTTGTCAGGCTTCGAAGGTGGCGATCAGGTATTGCTACAACAGGCTGATATTGACGAAGCTCCATGGATATACAGTCGCACGAGAAAACAATGGTGGCCGGTCAGATTGCCCGAAAGCTCCGCTGATCGCAAATTACTCCACCAGCTACTGCAATCGGATGAGAATGGGGTGTTGATAAGTGAAGTCATGCTCGCGAATGCACTCGCGGATTGGTCGGATGTTTTTGATCTCGAAACAGATCCCGAAATTCAACTACCGTCTTTATCACAGGCGCGCCCGGAGTTTGAATTGCGTATGGAAGGTTCTTTGAACCACATTTCAGCATCCATACACGCATTTTACGGTAAGCATGAAATTACCCTGGGGAAGTCTGGGGATGATTCATTGGAAGATGTTTTTCCTTACCAAGAGCGTGACCGAACATCTGAAAACGAGAATAACCGTTATTTTACCCGCAATATCCAAGCCGAAAAAACTGCCTTACATGAATTAACGGGCGCGGGCTTCGATACGCCTAATCAACAGGGCGAGCTACATCTTCGAGGACGCCGTGAGGTGATGAGTTTTCACGTCAGCGTGGTCCCACGCTTGCGCAACAAATGGAAGGCGGTGCATTTTGGGGAAAGATATCGCGAAATAGCGCCGCGGATTAAAGCCGTGCGCCCGGTGGTGGAGTTTTCCGATTCACCGCCTGGAGAGGATTGGTTTTCTTGCAGCTTTCAATTCGATAGCTCAGATGGATGTTCGCCATTATCCGAGAATGAAGTCAGACGCTTGCTGGCTACAGGTCAAAATCAGGTCAAAAAATCTGATGGCGACAAGTTGTGCGTGCTGGATCAGGAGGCATGCGAGGATTGGTTTGAGGTTTTGAGAGACTGTGATGTTCAGCAAGAAGCCGGAAAGTTTCGCATTCCAAATAGCCAGCGGGGCTTCGTCGAAGCCAGTTTATCGCAGTATCAGCAAGGGCCGCAGCTTTTAGATAACCGGAAGGAGTCCCTTGATACAGAAAAGTTATTGGAAAAGCTGGGCGATTTACCTGAAATTCTACGCCCTTATCAGCGGGATGGTATTCTGTGGTTGTATCAGAAGCTGTTACCCGAAAATGGCGGTGGGGCATTGTTGGCTGATGAAATGGGATTGGGTAAAACCCTGCAAACTTTGGCGGTGTCTAAATTGCTAAAAAGTCGTGATTCGGGCTCGAATGATTCGTCACCGATACTGGTCGTCTGCCCGACTTCGCTGATCGATAACTGGGCTGCGGAGTGCCAAAAGTTCGTTCCAGAGTACAAAGTCTTGCCAATGCGTGGGGCGAAGCGCTCTGATCACTTCAAAAACCTCTGTTTTGCTGATTTGGTTATTACCAGTTATGCACTGCTCATTCGCGACATAGATCGTTATGCTGATCAGCATTTCCGCTTGGTCGTTCTTGATGAAGCCAGTTACATTCGAAATCCAAAAACCCGTAACGCACGTAGTGTCAAAAAGTTAAACGCTGACTCAAGGCTGGCGCTAACCGGAACACCGGTGGAAAACTCAGTTCTCGATATTTGGGCGATCAGTGACTTTGTTCAACCGGGCTATTTGGGGGCACGCGAGGAGTTCAAGGAACGTTACGAAAAGCCTATAAATTCCGGTAAGGCCTCTGTTCAAGTTCATCAACGATTTCGCCGTCGCCTTGACCCGATAATTTTGCGGCGGACTAAGAGAAAGGTAGCCAAAGACTTGCCTGATAAGCTTGAGAAGATACTTTATTGCACGCTAAACAACACACAAAAAGCTTATTATGATGGTATATTACGGGAAATGCGTAATAAAATAAGCCGAGCGATATCCAGTGGTGATGAGCGCGGAGCGCGGATGAATATGCTCACAGCTTTGCTCAGATTGAGGCAAATATGCTGTGATTCCAGATTGTTGGAATCAACGAATGATGAAAAGAGTTTAGATAAGCGGAAAAACAGCGCAAAACAGTCCGAATCAGCAAAAATGGAGCTTTTGCGACAACTCCTGCAAGAATCTGTTGAAGGCGGTCACCGGGTTCTGATTTTCAGCCAATTTGTCAGCATGTTGAAATTGATTCGTGAGGAATTATTGGAATCCGGCCTTTGCGGTGATGAAATAGCGTATTTAGACGGCTCAAGTCAGGACAGAGCAGCTCAGGTCGAACGGTTTCAGACAGATTCGACAATCAGCTTGTTTTTGATCAGCCTGAAGGCAGGTGGATACGGATTGAATCTTACAGGAGCTGACACGGTGATTCACTTTGATCCTTGGTGGAATCCGGCTGTAGAGGCTCAGGCGACAGACCGGGCGCACCGGATTGGACAGGAGAAGATCGTCACCAGCTATAAACTGATCGCCAGAGATACGGTGGAAGAGAAAATTCTAAAGCTCCAGCAACGCAAGCGGGATATCTTTGATGCAGCTATAGATGACGAAACACCAATGATGCGCGGACTTGATACAGATGACTTACGTGAAATACTGGAAGTTTAGGTAATAGACCCGAATCCTTATTTTATAGGGATTCCCCGTCTATTCTAAACGCATCAATAACTTCGCACAATATATGTAATGTGAAATCATATATTCCCTATGTTGCTACATGTATGAGATGCTCGTAGCCTCAGCTAATGTCTCATTCTTCAGATTTCGCCTTACCAATGAAAATACTACGTTCTTTTATTCTGGTTCTCCTTTCATCCGCAAACTTTTGTCTGGCCGACGATACATTTTCGACGGTTCCGCTTACCTCTAAAGATCTTACAGACATTCTGAAGCTCAATGTTAACAAAGTCCGGATTGATTTTGAAAAAGCGGGATATCCTACACTGGAAGTAAAGGCTTTGAGCGGTCCGTTAACTATCAAACTCCCGCACTCGAGTAAATCGGCAACTCTCATGACTTATCTTGAGAGAGCTCCCTATGCTGCAAAATCTGGCCTGAAGCACATAGATACACTTCATTTCTGGTTCACCAACGAACATGGAGGCACGCATAGCTACTTTCAGTTCGCTGCCGAGCAGACAAATTACACGACCCTCGGGTTAAAAGACGGAGTTTATACTATAACTTCCTACAAATCGAAAAAAGACAAGGATGTGATTGGCTATTCGATGCGAATCACCAGTCAGAAGTAAAAAAAGCTGAAATCTTGGATGAGTCGAATATTCACATGGTTCGATTGGGTTCGTATCTTGGTTTCGGGAGTTTAGCGAAAAAGCCGCCCCTGTTGAAGAAGCTGCTTATTTATCACCTTGTGGTCAAACTCCTTAAGGAGTTACGCCGCCAAGATCCAATATGTGAAATGGAGGAGCTGAATTCACGCATGTTAAAAACGACGTGGTCGAATCCGGTATTTGATTGCTTGCGTTATAAACAGAGTTGCCCTGAGGGCAGACAGGAGCTGCAGATGTATAATTATCAGCGATTAAATCGGCAAATGTAGCTACCTGGCCCGAATTTATGCCATTCATATTGCCGTATGAAATGATCAATTTTTGGGTATGCGCCATTTG